>CAKZYM010000441.1 GCA_937884685.1 uncultured Calothrix sp. | reverse complement strand
AATACTCCAACAGAACAAAAAAATGCTGTTTTGTTGAAAATGGCACAACTGTTAGATGCTCATCGTGGGGAACTTGTAGCAGCCACCCACGCAGACTTAGACGCAGCCAAAAAAAATAACCTCCCCAGTAATTTAGTGGCTCGTTTGGAGTGGTCTGAAGCTAAAATTAATTCTCGAATTGCAGCACTTCACAAAATTGCTAACTTACCCGACCCAGTTGGACAGGTATTCCAGCCGATAACCAGTACTAACGGACTCAAAGCTTGTCGAATGCGGGTTCCTTTGGGGGTGATTATGATGATTTACGAAGCTCGTCCTCATGCAACCGTTAATGCAGGGTCGTTTTGTTTGAAGTCGGGAAATGCGGCTATTTTACGGGGTGGTTCGGAAGCAAAAATATGCAATCAAAAGTTAGGGGAGTTGTGGCAAAATTCTTTAGCTGATGCGGGTTTACCCACGGAAATAATACAGGTTGTTAGTGGTTCCCATGAGGAAATAAATGAGTTATTGCAACTTGATGATTTTATCGATTTAGTAATTCCTAGAGGTGGTCCAAAACTTATCGAAGCGGTTAGTAAAAAGTCTCTAATTCCGGTTTTGAAACATTACAACGGAATTTGTCATGTTTATATTGATGAAGCAGCAGATTTACATCAAGGATTAGAAATTGGTTTAGATTCTAAGTGTTTAATGCCATCTGTTTGTAATGCGATGGAAACTCTATTAATTCACAGTTCTTTTGCATCGCAATTACCTACAATTATTAAAGCATTTCAAGATAATGGTGTAGAAGTAAAAGGTTGCGAACGGATTCGTGATGTAGTTTCTGGAATTGAAGCAGCTACAGAACAAGATTGGACAACCGAATACCTCGACTTAACAGTGTCGATGCGGATGGTAGACGGTGTGGATGAAGCGATATCTCATATCAATCAATTTGGTTCCCATCACACCGACGTAATTGTTAGCGATAGTCAAAGTCGAGCCGAACAATTTGTGAATCTAGTTGATTCTGCGGTAGTGTTGGTAAATGCTTCTACCATGTTCTGCGACGGTGACACTTTGGGAATGGGGGCTGAAATTGGTATTGCTACAGGTAAATTCCACGCTCGCGGTCCGATGGGATTGCAGGAATTAACTAGTTATAAATTTGTCGTTCGCGGTTCTGGACAAACTATGGGTGGCGATTTTCGATCTTCAACTGTTACAACTGCACCTGACAAGGTTTAATAAATTAATTAGATAATTCATGGAATCTGTAGCAGCATCAAAAATATACGAATATCTTCAAGAAGGACTTGATAAACCCAAATCTGTTTCGGGACAGCGGATTGGAACTGAATTAAAATTTCCTTTGGTAGAACAGAACAATGGAAGCGCAGTTAAATTAGAAACTGTTAATGCTCTGTGGTCGTATCTGAGCAATCGCGGCTGGAAAGCAGCCGTAGACCCGGTAACGAATCAGGTCGTGGGAGCGACAAAACCGGGAGAATATAACGATACCTTAGCTTCTTGTGAAACTGGATTTTGCAAAATTGAATTTTCTCTAGCTCACGTAGGAGATTTACATGCTTTGAATCGTCAAATTGATTCGTTGAAAGCAGAATTAATTCCTTTTGCTGAGGAGCATCAGGTAAGCTTCCTCGGTTGCGGAATTCATCCGGTTTCCCCACCCAGTCCGGAATTAGTAATTGCTAAACAAAGAACATTGGCTTGGGATACTCTATTTCCGGAAGGAGAAATAGTTAACAATAAACCTCGTCCGGGAATGCATTTATTTACAGTTAATTCTGGCTCTCACGTACACTTGAGCGTATCCTCCGCTGAGGAAGCTGTGGGAATAACTAATGTTTTCAACGGTTTCGCTGGAGCGCAAATTGCTTTGATGGGTAACTCCAGCGTATGGAAAGGAAAAGTCGATTCTGAATTTCAATGTGTCGCTGAAAAGTTTTGGGATTGGTGGATGCTGGATGAAGCACGAGTCGGACTTCCGAATAAGTGTTTTACAGATATAGAGGACTATGGAAATGCGATTGCTAAATTAAGACCTTTTTATGTAGTAAGAAATGAAATCCCCATTCTGATAAATGACTATGCAACTTTTGCTAACTACTACGATTGTTCTCCAGCAAAAGGAAAGTATTTATCGGGAGAAGAAGTAGATATTTATCCCGAAGAAAAAGATATTAAATTGCACAATTCATTTTATTGGTTTACCGCTCGCATCTCTCGCTACTTTACCGTCGAAAATCGACTCTGCGACCAACAAGTACCTGGTAATTTAGCTTGTCCTGCTGCTCTAAGTTTAGGTTTGCTCAAAGCTTTACCAGAAGCACAAGAGGAATTAAAGCAATTCCAATGGTCAACACTCAAGTTAATGCGAGAAGCAGCGATGAGAGAAGGTCTTGATGCAGAAGTTAAAGGAATTGAATTAGCTGATATGGCTAAAAAAATGTTGGATTTAGCAATATTAGGATTAGAACGTCGCGGACTTGGTGAAGAGGTTTATTTAGAACCTTTGAAACAGCGATTAATTAGTAAACAAAATCCAGCAGTTAAAGCGAGTGAAATATTTAATCAAGGTGGAATTAAAGCTTTGATTAAAGCTAGGGATATTTTAGTAGCAAGTAGTAAGTAGTAAGTAGCAAGTAGAAATTAGTTGTAGGTTGGGGTTTTTCTTGTTCCCAGGTAGAACCTGGGAATACAGTTCGCGAGGCTCTGACTCGTATTGTAATTGAAGCAGAGCCTCAAGTTACGGGTTCCCAGTCGGAGACTAGGAACCAGTTATTACATCAGTTCGCGACAATTATTCAGAAAAATGATTAATGCATACGCTGCTTTTAAATCTGGTGCAGAACTTAAACATTTGGCGACCGCGATTTCAACGTTAGTGATAGTAAGACTTTGGTTGTTTTCGGAGATATCTATTGTGCTGTAAATTTATTGTTAATAGCATCAATAAGCTGACTAAACATTGCAGAATATTTCGATAGATAAAGTTTTTTTGTATCGGAATATTTAATTAAGATTTCAGATAGTCATTATTCCAGCTTATAGAAGTCCCCGAATTGGTCGATTTCAATATTTTCATGATTAAATGATTTGACAGCAATAGACCACTGGTCTACTAGCTATTTATTTTCAATATCCTGCCCAAAGTAAAGATTAATTATGTCTGAGATAAAAGATAAAGTTGTGATTATCACGGGAGCAAGTAGCGGTTTAGGTGAAGCTACTGCTCGCCGGTTGGCTAAAAATGGTGCTAAATTAATGCTTGCAGCCAGACGAGAAGAGCGTCTTAAGGAATTAGTGGCTGATATTCAAAAAGATGGTGGTACTGCAAAGTATGAAGTAATAGATGTGACAAACAAATCTCAAGTAGAAGCATTAGCGAAAGCAACTCATCAAGCTTACGAACGGATAGATGTTTTGGTTAATAATGCGGGTTTGATGCCTTTGTCACCCTTAGATGAAACCAAAGTTGATGAATGGGACAAGATGGTAGATGTGAATATCAAAGGAGTTTTGTACGCAATTGCTGCGGTATTGCCGATAATGCGGCAACAAAAATCCGGTCATATAATCAACATCTCTTCAGTCTCGGGGCACAAAGTATTTCCTGGGGGTACAGTTTATTGCGCTACCAAGTTTGCAGTCAAAGCTATTTCTGAAGGAATTAGACTCGAATCCAACGGTGAAATTCGTGCGACTAATATTTCCCCTGGTGCGGTAGATACCGAATTGACCAATACAATTTCTCACGAGGAAACAGCCAAAAACGTTAAAAAAATGTATTCAATAGCTATCGATTCCGATGCAATTGCTCGGGCTATAGCATATGTCATCGAGCAACCTGGGGATGTCGATGTGAACGAAATGATTATCCGTCCTATCAAGCAAGAACTGTGATGAATGATGATTCTGTAGATGTAGAAACGTAAAATTAAAATTAATTGTACGTCTCTACAAATCAATTTATAACGGACGGGAATTGAATATTGAAAATTATTCAGGACGTTCGGAAGGATTTTCGGGAACTCCTAGAGCTAGGCAAACGCATCTAAATTTAAAGCATATAGTGAAGCAATTCAAGCAGTAGAAAATTCCTTTGATTTGATTGTGTCAACTGTGAATGCTGACCTCGATTGGAGGGTTTATATTAAAGCTTTACGTCCTTTAGGAAGACTGCATTTTGTCAGAGGAGTACCGAATCCGATTTGTTTTCCAGTTTTGCTGTTATTAGATGGACAAAAATCCGTTTCTGGTAGTCCTGTAGGTAGTCCAAATACTATTTCTCAAATGCTGGATTTTATTGAAGAACATCAAATTAAACCTGTTGTTGAGGTATTTAGTTTTGACCAGGTAAATGAAGCAATTGATAAATTACGTAATGGGAAGGTTCGGTATCGGTTGATTTTGAAATGGTGAACAGTTAACAGTTAACAGTTAACAGTTAACAGTTATCAGTAAATTCTTATCACCTAATAATTTGTAATTGATAATTGAAACTACTGGATTTTTTCTAATAAATCAGATGTTGGGTCGGTGATTATTTTACCTAAACCAGGGAATTTTAGAATTGCGGTAATTTTTTTACCTGCAACAAAAACTTGAGTTACTTCACCTGTTCCAAATGATTTATGAATTACTTTATCTCCCACTTGCCAATTTTGGTTTGAAGTTGTGTTTTTCACTTTTATCTATTACTTATTATTACCTTACCAACAGAAAATTTTCTATTTAGAAAAAACCGCAGAGGACGCAGAGGACGCAGAGGAAAGAGGTTAAAAGAGAAAATATAGGTATATTCGATAAGTAATGTAAAAGTAATTATTCCCTCTCTTGGAAATTTGCTCTACTTGGGGAGACCCCAAGACCGCAATTTCCGCTATTCCCTATTCCCCTGATAACTGTTCACTGTTCACTGTTCACTGTTCACTGTTCACTGATAACTGATAACTGATAACTGATAACTGTAATCACATTTTCTGCAACTGAGCTACTCTGGGGTCAATAATTTTCTGACCCAATCCGGGAAATTTAATAGCTACAGAAACTTTGTTCGCAGAACCAAAAACATGAGTAATTTCACCGGCTCCGAATGATTTATGCATTACTTTGTCACCAACTTCCCAGTTTACATTTGCCGCTGGTTGACTATTATTTTTCTTGGCTTTTTCAAAACCGTTTTTATAACTTGCGGAAGTTCTACCAACGGTATTTGATAAAGTATTACTTAGGGAGGGTTGGGTAGCTAATAATTCCTTGGGTAGCTCGTCGAGAAATTGCGATCGCACTGCTGGTTCGCGGGTTCCATACAGTCTGCGCTCTCGTGCGTGGGATAAAAACAGTCTTTCTTGAGCGCGGGTAATACCGACGTAACATAAACGACGCTCTTCTTCTAGTGCTGCTGGGTCGTTCATTGAGCGGTAGTTGGGAAATAATCCTTGTTCTAATCCCACTAGGAAGACTACGGGAAATTCCAAACCCTTGGAAGAATGTAAGGTCATCAAGGAAACTACACTTTGACCTTCTTTGACGTTATCTAAATCGGAGCTTAAAGCTGTGCTAGCCAGAAATCCAGCTAAGGAAGCATCTTGTTCTGCTTCATCTTCATATTGACGGACTG
>CAKZYM010000440.1 GCA_937884685.1 uncultured Calothrix sp. | reverse complement strand
TATTTAGAAAAATGGCGAAAAGTTGCTTTATCAACCGAGCCAATTAATCGCGAAAAAGCAGAATCAGCAATTAAAAAAGCATATACATTAATTGACGAATCCGAGCCAGAAGTATTGTTTTGCGATAGTCCTGATACTGCTGTTGCTATTCTTAATAATTTAGAATATGCAATAGGTTATTCAGAACTTAACAGATGTCATATGTTTAATATCTTTTTGTTCAATAAAAAAAAGTAGCAGAGAATGAGGTGTAGTTGCTTGATTGGGACTATAATATTCTTGCTCAAATTTTTCGATTAAAGTAACTAGTAATTCATAAAGTTCATTTTCTTCGAGAGTACGATTAGGACGATGCATCAACTCTTCGACAATTGCCAAAGCTTTTTCATTCTCTTCTTCAGTTTTAATCAATTTTGGCTGATATTTTGTTAATAATTCTTTGTGTTTTTCGGAATTAGAATAAATGCATATTTAAAATTATAATGGTGCGTTGCGCTATCGCGACAACACACCCTACATCTAACCTTTAACCCGATTTATTTCGTAGATTTCGCAATCGTTCCCAATTGCAATCCAGGAGGATAACTTCCTTCTTCTTTGACTCTCTTGATATCAGCGTCAGCGATACGTAAATTTAATTTCTGCGCTAATGACCGTAAAATATCTCCTCTATCAATTAAACCCGCTATTGCACCAGCAGGTGAAAGTACGGTAACTCGCTGTAATTTTTCTGTTTCCAATTTAGTAATAATGTCTACTAAATTTGCGGATTCCTCCACCGTGGGAATTTCATCTAAAGGACGAACTATATTTTGTACTGTCTGAGTTTCCCACAAGCTTCTTTCTATGACTCGTAAGTTATCAACGCAAACCATTCCTTGATAGCGACCGTCTCTATCAGCAAAATAAGCTTGTGGCTGATTATTAGCTAATAAATACTCATCTGCAAAAGAGCGTAAACTTTTATCCGCATCGACAACGCGAAATTCTCTGGTCATAGCATCGCTAGCAACCATTTTTAACAAGGTTTCCTGTAACTGAGTCACACGAAGGTAAGTTGTTGCATTCCGGACACCAAACCAACCCAACAAAGCAATCCATAAACCCGTTACTAGTTGACCCGTCGCGTAATCTATTGCAAAACCAAAAGCTATTGCAGCATAACCTAAAATTTGCCCTGCTCTTGCAGCCATACGTACCGCTTGAAAACGGTTCCCCGTCACTTTCCACAGTGCTGCTTTTAAAACTTGTCCACCATCGAGGGGTAAACCAGGAATTAAGTTGAATAATGCCAAAACTAAATTAATTCTTGCTAAATCCCCTAACATCATGTGTAGAGCAATGTTATCGGGTATCGCCTCTGAACCTAAGCGTAACAAAATAAACAGTGCGATACTTACCAGGGGTCCTGCGATCGCAACTTGAAATGCTTGACCTGGAGTCTTTGATTCTTCTTCGATAGCAGCGATTCCACCAAACAAAAACAGAGTTATTGAATTAACTTTAATTCCTTGCTTTTGCGCTACCAGACTGTGACCCAACTCATGTAAAATTACCGAGCCAAACAGCAACAGCGCCATTATTATCCCAATACTCCAAGATTGAGCGCTGCCAAATTCCTGATAGGATACTCCAAAATTGAGCGTTGCTAAACCTAAAATCAAAAACCACAAAGGGTCTAAAAACAGCGGAATTCCAAATAAGGAGCCGATTCGCCAATTTGAACTTGTTTGCATAAAAATTTTCCTAAAATCTAATCTCACCTAGTTCAAAACGCAATTAAAATCAATAAACTTAAATATTCTTAAATATTCTTCTAAAAATACAAATTACAGAAAACGCTTTTTGAACCACTCTTTCTTTTAGGATAAACAATTAATGCAACGCAGTATTATGACTAGTTATTCGGTAAACTTCACTTTTATGGTTCGGTTTCAAGAGCAAGTAGCGAGTAGCAAGTAGTAAGTAGTAAGTAGCAAGTAGTAAGTAGTAAGTAGCGAGTAAATTATAAATTCCGGTATTACTATCAGTTGCTAGACCTTCTATTTCTAACTGATTGCTCATTACTCGTTACTCGTTACTCGTTACTCGCTACTTCAAAAATCTCCCTCTCCTAAAATATTTCTAAATTCGACCGATGTTAGTCAGTCCCAACACAATACCTATACCGATAGCGTGACCGAGACACATAGCAGCAACAAAAGCAGGTGCGCTCAAAGGTAAAGGTCCGGGAAATTTAGGCCCTACTTGGGGATAGCTAATAATTTTAGGAGCTAATAAAACCATTATTAGAGAACAAACGCTAATAATAATACCTACAGTAGGTGTCCAACTGGGTGTAGGGGGAACTGTTGGCTGAACTGCGAACAATATTGATGAAATCAAAACTTTTCTCCTGAATGAAGAGACAAATTAATCTAAACCACCAAAATTATAAAAATTGCTGAGAAAATAACCTAAATATGTCTTAATAATTTACAATTTTTTCAAGTTTCGCTACAAATATTAATAATATTCATGTATCCTATGCGAGTCAAAATCTGCGGAATCACTAAACCTATTCAAGGTAAAACCATTGCTTCTCTTGGTGCGACAGCATTAGGGTTTATTTGCGTCAAAGCATCACCAAGATACGTTACCCCAGAGCAAATTAAAGCGGTAATCGACCAGCTACCACAACAAATCGATAAAATCGGAGTTTTTGCCAACTCCAGCCAAGAAGAAATAGCCCAAACCGTAGCCGAATCTGGATTAACAGGAGTACAACTCCACGGAGACGAATCCATCGAATTTTGTCAGCAGTTGCGCGAGATTTTACCCAAAGTAGAAATTATCAAAGCTTTAAGAATCAAGAATAGTGATGATTTTGACAAAGCCAAAACCTACACAACATATGTAGATACCCTACTACTCGACGCTTATCATCCCCAGCAACTAGGAGGTACCGGTAAAACATTAAATTGGGACACCTTACAACAATTCGACCCCGACTGTCCCTGGTTTCTAGCCGGAGGATTAACACCAAAAAACATTTTAGAAGCTCTCGATAAGGTAAAACCAAGCGGAATTGACTTATCAAGCGGAGTCGAAACAGCACCAGGAGATAAGGATTTGGATAAAGTTAAGGATTTATTTGAGAAATTGAAGAAATAGGGGATTGGGCATAGGGGATTGGGAATTGGGCATTGATAAATTGATAATTTCTGAAATCTCGAACCATTTTCAAAAACCACCTTGGAATAAATTCCAAGGCTCAAACACAAAGTCTGATTGCGGCAGACTGAGCAAGGTTTTTAGGTGATTATAGTGCGTTTTAACGTACTTTGTATAT
>CAKZYM010000439.1 GCA_937884685.1 uncultured Calothrix sp. | reverse complement strand
GTTGAAGACCATCCAAAAAGAGCAGGATGTTACGTCATAGATAAAAAAGAAGATTAAATCAATTTTTTGCAAATTTCTCCTCAATCCAATTTCAGCTTCAAAATACCTGAAGTCAATCAAGATGATATTAAAAGTCAGTAACCCACGGTATAAACCGGGGTTTTCTTATTTAATGTTGTATTGTGACTAGTCAGGATTTTTTGTATTAAATATTGCCTCTGATGTTAGAAAAAGCTCAGTATTGGGAACTATTTATATAGTCAATTTTAAGCTTGAAGACTTGAGAGGAGTCTCTGGATGTCTGTGAAGATTGTCAAGCGGTTTCTAGGTATGCTTCTACCTGTATCCGCGTTCTTGGGGGCTGTATTTTTAGGATTTTATGAAAATAAAAAGAATAGCGATCGCCGTGAAATTGCGATTGCTGAAAACCAGAGCGTTCGTATTAAAGCAGGAAGTTTAGCTGACCGTTTTAGTTTCGTGCGGGCTGATTTGATGATTCTGTCAACTTGGGGTGAGGGGAATATTTTACTAAATCCTCAGATTTCACCAGAAGAAAAAGAGAAGTATCAACAATTAATTGCGAATCAATTCCTAGTAATATCGAAGCAGAAAGAGGTATTTGACCAGATACGCATAGTTAATATTTCTGGAGAGGAAAAGGTAAGGGTCAATTTTAATCAAGGAAAACCTGCAATTGTCCCAAAAAAATATCTACAAAATCAATCCCAACGCTACTGGTTTCAGAATAGCCTTGACTTGGAGGAGGGAGAAGTTTTTATTTCACCAATGGATTTAAACGTAGAGCGGGGACAGATTGAACAACCAATCAAACCGATGATTCGTTTTACTACTCCTATTTTTGAGGATGGAAAAATGCAAGGTATGGTTATCCTCAATTACCTTGCACAAGATATCTTGAACAAATTAGAACAAGAAAAAAGTACTACTTTAGGTCAAACTTTTCTGCTCAATGCACAAGGATATTGGCTGAAGAGTACAAAACCACAAGATGAGTGGGGATTCATGTATGAAGAAGGCAAAAATATTACCTTTGAGAATCGCTTCCCGGAGGTATGGAAGCAAATATCAAACCTTGAAACTGGTCAGTTAAATACACCACATGGTTTGTTTAGCTTCACCACAATCTACCCCCTCGAAGATATTTGGAGTTCTGACTCAAGCATCGGAATTTCCAAATTTTCTAGCTTGGATCGAGGAAGTGTGGATGCTAAGTCCTATAAATGGAAGTTGATTACTTTTGTACCAACAGCAGTATTAGAACAGCAAGTGCGTTCTGTAGTTCCGATTCTACTGATTGTCTATACGGGAGTGATGGGATTTTTAGGTTTGGTTTTATGGTTGTTAACTAATTTGTGGAGCAAACGTCAAGAAGCAACAGCAGAATTACAGCAAATGGGAGTCCAGTTGGCAGCCGCAAACGCGGATCTAGAACAAAGGGTTATAGAGCGCACTACCCAATTACAACAAGCAAAAGAACTAGCAGAAGTCGCTAACCGTTCCAAGAGTGAATTTCTCGCCAATATGAACCACGAACTGAGAACTCCCCTTAACGGAATCTTGGGCTATACTCAAATTCTTCAACGGGACTCCAAAATCTCAACTAAAGACGGGCAAGGATTAACTACTATTTACCAATGCGCTTCTCATCTGTTGACATTAATCAACGACATTCTCGACTTTTCCAAGTTAGAAGTGCAAAAAATGGAACTTTACCCTCAAGATTTCCATTTAGGTAATTTCCTTACAGCTACTGCTGATATTTGTTCCATAAAAGCCGAGCAAAAAAAGATTTTTCTTGATTATCAACCCGACGAGCAACTGCCCATTGCTGTACGTGCTGACGATAAACGTTTGAGACAAGTATTGCTTAATCTACTTAGTAATGCTGTCAAATTTACTGATCAAGGAGGGGTTATCTTCCGGGTTGAGGTATTGTCAAATCCAGTAAATCCCCACCAAACTTGTCAGATTCGTTTCTCTATTAAAGACAGCGGTATTGGTATTCCCCCAGATAAATTAACCAAAATTTTCTTACCCTTTGAGCAGGCTGGGAAGCAAAATAATAACATCGAAGGTACGGGATTGGGGCTAGCAATTAGCCGCCAAATTCTACAAATGATGAGAAGTGATATTCAAGTTGAGAGCATATTGTCTGAGGGTAGTACTTTCTGGTTTGACTTGGAATTACCCCTTGCTAATCAATACTCTACGACTCAAAGAGAATTTTCTTTCTTGAGAATTACTGGTTATCAAGGCAATCGTTTAACCATTGTTGTTGTTGACGATCATCAAGCAAATCGGGATGTAGTCATCAGTATATTAGAACCTTTGGGGTTCCGAGTAATTGCAGCAGAGAATGGAGAGCAAGGGCTGGAGAAAATTATCCAAATTCAACCAGATTTAGTAATTACAGACGCAATCATGCCAGTTATGGATGGTTTGGAGATGACTCGCCATTTACGGCAACTGCCAAACTTTACCACCATGCCAATTGTCGCTTCTTCTGCACAACTCTCGCGGGTTGACCCCCAAGAAGCAAAAGATTCTGGCTGTACGGATTTCCTCGCTAAACCGTTTGAAATTACAGACTTATTAAAAATATTACAGAAATATTTAGCAATTGAGTGGATTGAAGATAGCAATCAACATACCGAAGCACCATCTCAAGAAACTCAACAGACAGAAATTGTCATACCACCCAAAGAATCATTGACAGTTATTTACCAAGCTGCAAAGCAAGGTTTTATCGGAGATGTGGAGCAAGAAGCAAATCGTCTCAAACAAATCGACCGTCAGTATATTCCCTTTGCCGACAAATTGCTTCAGTTAAGCCAGAATTTAGATGACACAGCCATTTTAGATTTAGTCAAGCCTTTAGTGTAAAAGTTTAAAAGTTTAATAGTCTAATTATTTAATACCAATGAATATTATTCCTCAAAAACACTCAATTTTAGTAGTAGATGATACTCATACTAATTTAAAAATTTTGTTTGATTTACTGAGCAACCAAGGCTACAGAGTGGCGATCGCCAAAAATGGAGAAGCAGCCCTAGAAAAGTTAGAATCCTACCTACCAGAGTTGATTTTACTCGACGTAATGATGCCGGGAATCGACGGATTTGAAACTTGTAAACGACTGAAAGACAATCCGAATACTCAGGATATACCAGTTATTTTTATGACTGCCCTTTCAGACAGCGGGAATAAAGTCAAGGGGCTAAATGCTGGTGCTGTAGACTATATTACAAAACCCATAAACCATGAAGAAGTATTAGCACGCATTGAAATTCACTTACAACTAAAGAACTTGAAAACTTTGGAAGGTATGGTCAACGAACGTACCACAGAGTTGACCGAGACATTAGAAAACCTCAAACGTGCCCAAGTACAACTAGTACAAAAAGAAAAAATGTCCTCCCTGGGTAAACTAGTTGCAGGAGTTGCTCATGAAATTAACAACCCAGTGAATTTTATCCACGGTAACCTCAAGCATATTCAGCAATATAGCCTAGGTTTATTGCAGCTAGTGGAACTTTACCAAAAGCATTATCCCCAACCCGAAAAAGAAATCCAAGACTACGCTGAAGAATTGGAATTAGAATTTTTACAAGAAGATTTAAGCAAGATTATTTCTTCTATGACAATAGGTAGCAATCGCATTCGTCAAATTGTTCTTTCCCTGCGGAATTTCTCCCGTCTTGATGAAGCAGAATTCAAACCTGTTAATTTACATGAAGGCATAGAAAGCACCTTACTAATTTTACAACATCGCTTCAAAACTAGTAGCAAAAATCCTGCCATTGAAGTGATTCGGAAATATAGTGAATTACCAATGGTAGAGTGCTATTCAAGCAAATTAAACCAAGTATTTATGAATATTTTGGCAAATGCAATTGATGCTTTAGAAGAATCAATTGATAGTGGAAACAAAGAACCCACTATTGTGATTAGCACTAGTGAATTACTTAATAAATGGGTAGAAATCCGCATAGCGGATAATGGAAACGGGATATCAGAGGAAACCAGTTCCAAAATTTTCGACCCTTTCTTTACTACAAAACCTATCGGTTCGGGAACTGGACTGGGGTTATCCATTAGCCATCAAATCATCACAGATAAACATGGTGGTAAGCTTGAATGTTATTCCACTCTCGGTCAAGGAACAGAATTTGTAATTCAAATTAAAAGTAGTCAGCCCTAGGTTTATTTCAACTCTATTTAAATTAAATTAAACAAAGTAACTCAAAGTTTTAAAATACTCCTCTTCTGTCATTCTCCGGTTTTTACTAATATTAGAAAACTGTACTGGTTTCTTACAAGCTATAGATAGTAAGGGTTTTAAAAACTAAAATCAAAGAATTGACTAAATTTACCCCCTAATCTATATATCTAGATTTTATATTAGTAAATAAAGCCGCAATAGTTCTGTATACAAGGCTTTTGAGATTATAAAAAAACAAAAGTTTTCGGAAACTGACAAAAGAGGGATACAGCATATTTCATCTTTATGAGGTATGTTATAACGGGCAGGGATGCCCGTACCACAAGAGTTTTATAAAATTTTTTTGTACCTCATTTACCTGCAAGGTGCTGTATTCATAATAATTTCTATATTGAGGTGCATTAGTTGAGTTTTGATGAGGAATTAGCGAAAAATGTTGTTACCGAATTTATAAATGATAATCCAGAAGAAAAAGGATTAGATACAGCATTTGTAGAAATTTGCAGATTTTTAGGCGATAATCCTGACAGATTGTCTTGGAGAACTAAAAATAAGCCTACCGTTAACGATGAAAACGGTTTAAAAGCTTTAGCAGAAAAATATTTTAGTGGTTTTATAAAATCAGATTTTCCTGTTTTTCTATTTGACTTAAAAATTGTTTTCCCAATCTAAGTAACTTGTATTTTGGTAGCGTGAAAATTTGAAATCATCAAACTGAATTATTTCACTACCATTAATTAAATTGATAATCAATTTCCCTACAGCTAAACCTAAACTAACGGGAACAGCATTTCCAACCTGCTTGTACTGTTGAATTAACGGACCAGCAAGCTCCCAATTTTCAGGAAATTCTTGTATTTTTTTGTATTCTTGGATTGATAAAGGTCTGTCTTCTTCAGGATGAGCTAAATCTGTTGCTGGCATCGCTGGATGTGTTACTAATGTAGGAGAAGGCTTGTCCCAAGCCAATCTTCTGAAAAAACCCGTTTTTCCACCTCCAGAATAATAAGACTTACCCATCGCTTCCTTCTGCAAATCTTCCGGTAAACATCGCCAATTTTGACCCGGTTTCAGCATTCTATAATACTTCAAACGTTTTTCGGGAAAATTAAGATGGTCGTGTTTATCAATATTTTGAATACAAGACTTAAGAATATTCCATTTTGGTAATCCGTATTTTCCATCCTCTGAATTAGTTGGAACTAAAAAAGGTGGTATTTTACCATCCCTAGAGCAAATAATTATAACTCTTTCTCTTATCTGAGGAGTTCCAAAATTTGCAGAATTGTATAAATTGAAAGAGTAAGCATACCCATTTTGTTTTAACTTACTGATGATGAAATTTAATGCACCTCCTTTAAGTTCATCTTCCGAAATATCAGGATATCCTTCTCCTCTTTGGTCGTGAGGTCTATGTTTCAACGGACAAGATAGAAGACCTCTAACATTCTCAATTACTATATACTTAGGTCGTAAAGATAGTGCTATATCCAGATATTTGATAAAAACATTTCCCCTATCATCATTAAAACCTTTTCTTTTTCCAGCAGTACTAAATGCTTGACAAGGAGGTCCACCAATAATTAAATCAATATCATCATCTTTCGATAGCTTTGCTGCTTTTAAAATATCATCCGGTTCATAGTCATTAATATCCCCCAACAAAGCAGTATTGGGTTTATTTAAAGCAATAGTTTGTCTGCAAAACTTATCCACTTCACAAGCGAGACGAACGTTGAATCCAGCTTTTTCAATACCAATATCTAAACCCATAGCACCAGAAAAGAAGCTTAGCGCTATAGGTCGTTTATCCTTATTATTAATATTGTAAACAGCATGGTTATCTGCTACTCTACGAGATGATAAGAGACCATACTTATTAACACTCTCCCGGTCAATTATCCACGTATTCCCGATTTTTTCAGCAGTAACTTTTCCTTTTCTACAAAGAGTTCTAACTTGCTGCTCGCTGATTGCAAGTTGTAATGAAGCATCTTTTATACTGATATTGGTACCCACTCTGAGTTTCCTTCCCGAAACTTTTCATTAGTACCATTTTAAATATATTTGTACTATTTGCAAGATTTTTATAAATACCTATACAATAACGACTACTTAACTAAAGCTTTCCGAAAAATAATCTTGTCATCACCAGCTTTATAATAGTCCCGGATTTTCGCTTCCTCTTCATATCCAAGTTTGTGATAAAACTTCCGTGTCATCTCAAAGTTTGGTAAACCAGAAGTTTCCACAAGTAACAAACGTTCTCCTTTTTCTGTTAAAGTCTTTTCTACATGATTGAGCATTGCAGAACCATAACCTTTCCCCTGATACTTGGGATGAACTGCAATAAAGTATAGATTATAAACACCGTAAGCATATTGCTCCGGTGCAAAGTAAGCGTCTCCCACCACTCCGTTATCTTCGCAAACAATCCAGGAATGTCCTTCCCCAAGACTACCTTCAAAATAACCACCTAACATACCACCGAGTACTTCAAGTTCCTCTTCTTCAAACATTCCTATTGCTTCAGCCAAATTCATTATCGTATCGGTATCATCGGGTTTAGCTGGTCGAATTATCGTAGTGGAAATAGTCATAGGCTGATGGATTTAAGATTGTTTTCCAAAGATTTTAATTGTAAAACAGCTTTTTAATCCTTCTGATAAGTCTTAATATTAAATCCTTCTTCTGGTGTCGGGTAAAATGTTTATTACTAATTATTTTGACATT
>CAKZYM010000438.1 GCA_937884685.1 uncultured Calothrix sp. | reverse complement strand
AAAAATATTTGCATTCACATTAACCAGGGATTATAAACTGAGCGTAGCGCTAGCTGTAAATCCCTGCCTAATATCCAAAGTCCACTCAAACTCATATCTTAGAGCAGTGACAGAAACCCGGTTTCTTTAAGATTTCACAGAGATATTCATATTTTCACGACTAGAAACCGGGTTTCTTTGACCTTCTTGAGAATGTTAGAAGATATCAAGAACTTTAGTCCCACTAGGACAAGCTAAGCCCTATGTTTAATACATTCAGCTTGCTGACCCCATTAAAGTAACATTCTTAACTGTTAACTGACTATATCAACCAACCCTTCAAACGCTTAGCAATGTGAGGACGACGCAATTTACGCATTGCTTTACTTTGAATTTGTCGTACTCTTTCGCGGGAAAGATTGAACATATTGCCAACTTCCTCTAAGGTGCAGGGTTCGCTACTTGCTAAACCGTAACGCAGGGAAATTACATCTTTCTCCCGTGGAGTTAGCACATCTCCCAAGACTTCCCAAATCTCCTGACGCATCATGCTTTCATTCATTCTTGCTTCTGGAGATTGGTTATCTTCGTCTTCCAATAAATCCATTAATTCCGTATCTTCTTCTTTACCGACACGGTGGTTTAGGGAGAGCGCTTGACGACGCAATTGTTGCAATTGACGTAACTGATTTGCTGGAATATCCAGCACTTCTGCTAATTCTTCTTCGCTGGGATTTCTGGCTAATTTTTGCTTTAATTCTCTCTGTGCTTTCTTAAGTTTATTAAGCTTTTCTACAATATGGATGGGTAAACGAATTGTTCTAGCATCATTGGCGATCGCCCTAGTAATTGCTTGACGAATCCACCAGTAAGCGTAGGTTGAAAACTTGTATCCTTTATCTGGGTCAAATTTTTCAGTAGCACGATTTAAACCCATCGCTCCCTCTTGAATCAAATCTAGAAAGGGAACTCCGCGATTAAGATATCGTTTAGCAATAGAAACCACAAGACGTAAGTTAGAACGAATCATTTTACGCTTGGCAACTTTACCTTGGTATAAACGATGTTCCATTTGCTTGAGAGTAACCCCCATTTGCTCTGCTATCGCAGCCCTATCGGGGGAATATCCTAATTTCTCTTGAGCAGCTGCTTGTGCTTGTCTTACTTCCTCAAGGATGCGTACTCTTCTTGCTAACTCTACCTCTTCATCAGGCTTGAGCAATGGATAACGCGCCATTTCTTTGAAAAATGCCCCAACCGCATCATCATACTCAGTTTTGTTGTATCCTGTAGGCCGCGCTGCGGCTAAATCATCCCCATTGGTTGCTTCGTTTTCAATATTTTGAGCAATTATAGCTTCGTCGTCTGTCACTACTTCTAAAACGTTAATTGCTTCTGATTGATTCTCCTGGGCAACTTTTTGCATAGTTTCCATTGTTCCCAATTGTGCAATACTCATAGTTTTTTTAATGGGGAATTTTTGCTTAATACCGTAAATAATGAAAGTGACAGCTACCGCATTGACATTTCAAGCTGAAATTTTTCATACCTCTTATGCCTTTCACGCTTAGCTAAAAGCATCGTTATAGTGGTTATACAGCTTGAGTTTTACTTTTTAAGTAAATCCTTTTCTCTTAATGCAGCTATAATCCACTCATATGGCATAGTTATACTTTTCACATACGAATATAAACTTGATTAACCTTTGTAAATATATTCTTCACTTTTTTCCTCTAACAGAATTTTCTTCCGATCACCTCCTAATTTTTATTTACTGGATAAATATAAGAAACTTAAAAAAAACTCTATTATCGTTTAATAATTCAGCTAACTCATGTTTATCTTAATACTTTTACGATTTTTTGTTTAATAACTATCCACTGATAGTTCTATCTTTTGATTCGTAAATATATTACTTTTAGTACTGTCGGCTCAACTAAGGCTTGAAATATTGCAGGTAAAACTGTGAGAATTTATTCTCCATATCAAAGCATCTCATATACTGCCAAAACTGAATATCTATCAATAGAGAGATTAGCCCTATTCCTTAATCGGTAAAGAGGGCAAGAATTGACTTAAAGTGGCTGTTGGTTTATTTAAGAAGGAATAAGGCGGTATCAAAAAATCATAAAAATAGATGTTTATGTAAGGTTTGTTTATGAGATAACATATCTAGGAAATTTATCAACTATTATGTCTATTGAAAGTATTGCAAAATACATTTTAACTTATCTATAGGAGATTCTTAATACTTGGATAAGTTAAGTCAAATTTGTTAAATCCAAAAGAGCGATTATTAATCAGTAAAATAAAAAAGTATGTATACAAATGACCTAGCTGTCTCGACTGCTACAGTTGCTTCAACAAGCGGAGAATATAGTCTGCAAAATCCCCGGAGTCAATGGATTGAAGTACTGGTAGATTGTCCGAAAGTAACTGGATTATTTACCTACGGATTACGAGAGCAGTTAGAAGTTAAACCAGGAGATATTTTGAGCGTGCCATTCGGTACGCAAACTTTTGGTGGGATAGCCATTCGTAAGTTAACAAAGCCCCCACAAGATATACCAATAGAAAAAATAAAGAATATAGAAGATGTAGTCAGTGCTGGTTTTTTTCCGGATTTTTACTGGGAACTATTGAACCGAGTCGCCAAATATTATTACACGCCATTAATTCAAGTAATTCGCGTTGCTTTACCTCCAGGTTTACTAGGAAAATCTCAGCGTCGCATTAGACTTATTTCTCATCAAAATAGTTCCTCTTCATCTTCCTCTTTTCTTTCAAAATCATTCTCCCCCGCAGCAAGAAAAATTCTTGATTTACTTCAAGCCCAACAAGAAGGAAATTACAGTTTTGTTTATCTACAACGACAAGTGCGAGGTGCATATCGTGCGGTAAGGGAGTTACGAAGACTTGGCTTAATAGAAACTTATTTAGAAGCACCTCGTTTAACAAAACCGAAATTACAAAAAGCAGTAACGTTAATCGCGAGTAATTTTGCAGCAGATTTAACCACCCGTCAAACCGAGATTTTAGAGTTACTTCGGCGACGCGGTGGCGAAATGTGGCTAACCGAATTATTACAAGTTTGCAGCGCTGGTTCTTCGACTATAAAAACTATAGAAAATAAAGGTTATATTGTCGTAGAAGAAAAAGAAGTATTGCGAACAGATAGAGCCGAAAATACAGATGAAACATTCACCGGGCAGCAAGCAAAAAACCTCACATCGGTCCAACAAATAGCTTTAGAAACGATAAGTAATATTGATGGATATGCATCAATTCTATTACATGGAGTCACAGGTTCCGGAAAAACAGAAGTATATTTGCAAGCAATTGCACCTTTATTGCAAAAAGGTAAATCAGCATTAGTATTAGTTCCCGAAATTGGACTAACACCGCAATTAACCGACCGCTTTCGTGCTAGATTCGGTACCAAAGTTAGCGTTTATCACAGCGCTCTTTCCGACGGGGAACGTTACGACACTTGGAGACAAATGCTAGCCGGGGAACCCCAAGTAGTCATCGGCACCCGTAGCGCGGTTTTCGCACCATTACCCAACCTCGGCTTAATCGTCCTAGATGAAGAACACGATTCCTCATTCAAACAAGATTCCCCCATACCGACTTACCACGCTCGTAAAGTTGCTACATGGAGAGCAGAATTACAAAATTGTCCCCTGGTATTAGGTTCGGCTACTCCCTCTTTGGAAAGTTGGGTGAATATTGGGGATAAGAGAGAGGGGGTAGAGGGGGTAGAGGGGGTAGAGAGGGAGACAAAGAGACAAGCAGAAAATTTAACTCCTAACTCCTCACTCCTAACTCCTAACTCTTCCAATCCAAAATCCTTCTACCTTTCCCTTCCAGAGCGAGTCAATTCCCGACCTCTACCTCCGGTCGAAATTGTAGATATGCGAGAAGAATTACACCAGGGGAATCGTTCTATATTTAGCAGGTCTTTGCAGGAAGGTTTGCAGGAACTTGCGGAAACGGGACAGCAAGGAATTTTATTTATTCATCGTCGGGGACACAGTACTTTTGTATCTTGTCGTAGCTGTGGATACGTGATGGAATGTCCTTACTGTGATGTTTCGCTATCCTATCACCAAACTGAAGCCGGAGCGCCCCAAGTTTTGCGCTGTCATTATTGCAATTATTCAACTCCCTATCCCAAAAATTGCCCCGATTGCTGTTCTACCTATTTAAAATTCTTTGGTAGTGGTACTCAGAAAGTCGCGCAAGAGTTAACAAAACAGTTTCCTGATTTACGTTTTATCCGTTTTGACAGCGACACCACCCGTAATAAAGGAGCGCATCGGACATTATTGACCAGATTTGCCAAAGGTGAAGCGCATTTATTAATTGGAACCCAAATGCTGACCAAAGGTTTAGATTTACACCAAGTAACTTTAGTAGGAGTAGTAAGCGCTGATGGATTACTGCACTTATCAGATTACCGAGCTAGCGAACGTGCTTTCCAAACATTAACTCAAGTTGCTGGAAGAGCCGGTAGGGGTGAAGACCCAGGTAGAGTTATCATCCAGACTTACACTACAGAACATCCAGTTATTGAAGCAGTACAGCAGCACGATTATCAAAATTTTATTCAAAACGAATTAGAACAGCGAGAAGCATTAAACTATCCACCATACGGTCGGTTAATTCTATTACGTTTAAGCAGTCTAGACGAAATACAAGTAGAAAATACCGCAACAGAAATAGCACAAAAGCTAGAGCAACAATCGCAAATAGATGTATTGGGACCAGCACCAGCAAACATCTTGAGAGTAGCAAATCGTTATCGCTGGCAAATATTATTAAAATTTGCTCCCGAAGACCTACCAAAATTACCAGATTGGCAAGAAATACGTCAGCTTTGTCCGGACTCCGTTAGTTTGACTATTGATATTGACCCGTTGAATATTATGTGAAGGTTAAAGGTTAGAGTTTTACCTTTAACCGCAGAAGGCTCACATCTCGCCCGATAGGGGAGTGTGAGACGCAAATAATGCGGGAAGCAAAGCTACACCGCATTTTTGCTCATGAATG
>CAKZYM010000437.1 GCA_937884685.1 uncultured Calothrix sp. | reverse complement strand
ATTAATTAAATTATTGAAATACACTTCAAATGTTCATGCAAATGCTGAAGCTTGAGGTTTTGCAAAAATCATTCTACCCGCTGAAGTCTGCAATGAACTGGTGACAACTACTCGTACTTCACCACCAACGAAGTGACTTCCTTCTTCAACTACTACCATTGTACCGTCATCTAAATAACCGATACCTTGGCTAGGTTCTTTACCTTCTTTGAGGATTTTCAAATCGATGTTATCACCTGGTAAATAATTCGGACGGACTGCATTTACCAAATCGTTAACATTCAAAACGGGGACTTTCTGCACGCTAGCAACTTTTGATAAGTTGTAATCGTTGGTTAATAGAGTCGCGTTGATTTCCTGAGCAAATCGAACCAATTTTGCGTCAACTGTAGCAATTTCTTCGTAATCAAGGGAATTAATTACAATACGCTCGGGATAAGCTTTTTTGATTCGATTAAGAATCTCTAATCCTCGTCTTCCTCGTACCCGCTTTTGGTCTTTACTAGCATCAGCAACTTGCTGTAATTCCAATAAAATAAACTGAGGTACGATAATTTGTCCTTCCAAAAAGCCGGTATCTAACAGAGTCTCAATACGACCATCAATAATACAGCTAGTATCTAAAACTTTAGCAGTCGCGGGTTTTAAAGTCCCTTCTGCCACCATTGTTTCTACTGTATTAGGATTAATTAATCGCAATAAACCGCGTCCGTGGGTATCGGCTAAATTCATGCCAGTATATGACAGAGTGATACTACCCATAACAGCAACTAATGGCTTGATAAAGCTAAAATCTTCAGGGATTGGTAGTAAGAATAGAGGAGCCAACATTAAGTTAGCTACCAATAATCCAATAACTAAACCAATTGAACGTGTGAGAATAACTTCAAGTGGTAGCTCCCGGACTTGCGCTTCTAACCGACGATATCCAGTTTGGACTCGAAGTCCTACAGCACCCCCGAGAATGGCTGCAAAAGCCGCGAGTACTAAACGTAAAGCGTCAAGGTTAGTTACACTATCTAGCGTACCTACAGGTAGTAAATCGCTGCTGTAGTAACCTATTCCCGTTGCTGCTAGGACGAATGAAAAAATAATAATAGCGTCAAACATGATTGTGTTGTTTCCTGCAACTGCATCACCTGATTTACTCAAGCAACTTTGTATATAATCGGGTTAAAAATCTTAAAAATATTTGCAGTGAACCTACAGGCTTGTTTATAAAGCATCTGCAATCATTATAACCAAATATTCTCAGCTTTTTTATTCTGCTTGATCCTGTTATAAAACCATACAAAAATGTAAATTTCTCATTGTTTTTTACAATTTCTAATTCATTTGTAATCTAAATTCAATTGTTTCTCATAATGTCCGATAAACTCGCTAAATCAATGATTTCAGGCTCTGTAAGTGCAGCCTACATACATATTCCTTTTTGTAGACGACGCTGCTTTTATTGTGATTTTCCCATATATGTGGTAGGAAACACCAGACGCGGTGAAAATTCCAATGCAATTTCTCAATATGTTGAAGCTTTATGTCAAGAAATTGTCAGCACACAAATCTATAATAAACCTTTAGAAACAATTTTTTTCGGTGGTGGTACTCCTTCATTACTTTCAACAGAGCAATTACAAAAAATTTTAGAAGTTTTAGAGAGGAAATTTGGGATTGACAAATGTGCAGAAATTTCAATGGAAATTGACCCAGGTACTTTTGATAAACAACATTTGCAAGGATATGTAAATGCAGGTGTAAATCGTATAAGTTTGGGAGTACAAGCTTTTCAAGAAAAATTATTGCAAGCTTCGGGACGCTATCACTCAGTTACAGATATTTTTACTGCTGTTGATTTACTCCAAGCTGCTGATATTTCTAACTTCAGCATAGATTTAATTTCTGGTTTACCCCATCAAACTTTAGACATATGGCAAGAATCTCTTGAGAAAGCAATCAAAATCAACCCCATGCATATATCTGTATATGACCTGACAATAGAACCCGGTACAGCTTTCGGACGTTATTATGAACCAGGAAGTCTCCCTCTACCGACAGATGAGACAACGGTAAAAATGTACCGAATGGGACAAGACATTTTAAGTGGGGGTGGTTTCAAGCATTATGAAATTTCTAATTATGCAAAACCAGGATATCAATGTCGTCACAATCGAGTTTACTGGGAAAATCGTCCTTACTACGGTTTCGGAATGGGAGCAGCAAGTTATTTTCAAGGAAAACGTTTCAATCGTCCCCGTAAAACCAAAGAATATTACGCTTGGGTAAACGATGGAAGTGTAATTAATTGTGAAATAACAACACCCCACGAAGTTTTATTAGAAACTTTAATGTTAGGGTTACGCTTAGCAGAAGGTGTGAATTTACAAAAATTAACAGAACAATTTGGTAAAAATAAAATTGAGCAAGTATTACAAGTATTGCAACCTTACATTGAAAAAAGTTGGGTGCAGGTAGTAGATGGAAGTTTACAACTACACGACCCCGATGGTTTTTTATTTTCTAATGTAATTTTGGCAAAGTTATTTGAAACACTTTAGGAGTTAAAAAGTTAGTTTATTGTGAAGCAGGGAGTATGGAATGGGGAATAAATTACTATCTTTATAGTTAATTATTTAAATCTGATATCTTGTACCATTCGCAACAAGCGCAGAGAAAACCGGTTTTTATTCACGAAAACATTATTACCTCGTTGTCTAATCAGCAAGAAACCGGGTTTCTGAAACTGATGCAAGATTTAAGTTAAATCCAAAATCCAAAATCTGAAATCTGAAATCTGAAATCTGAAAAGAATGGAAACCTTAGTAAACAATCTTATCGGTATTGCAATTAGTACCTGTCAATTATTAGCACTTTTCGTAATTTCTATAGGACTAATTAAAGGCTTAATTATATTTTTACGAAATGCTTTATCTTTCTCAAACTCAGCCAAAATGTTTCAAGAAAGCCGTCTGCAAATGGGTTATTCGTTTTCTTTAGGATTAAACTTTTTAGTCGGAGGAAGTATTCTCAGAACTACCATAACTCCTAATTGGGAAGATATAGGAAGATTAGCTGTCATTATAGTAATTCGGACAGTTTTGAATTATTTGTTATTGCAAAACATACATAAACCAGTGCGAAAAGAGAATTCGTTAGAATCGGATAATTATAATAAGATGAACGATAAACCGTTGTATGAAAATATTAAGGATAAATTTATGTAAAAGTTGTTATGAGGAGCAGTTAATCATTCATAATTAATCTAACAAATAAATTTAAACATCCTCTAATTTAATCAAAGTACAGAAATTAGCCTCGTTAAACCAAACTTTGCTGAAAAATCCTATATATAAACTATTAACTCTTAACTCCTAACTCTTAACTCTTAACTCTTAACTCTTAACTCTTAAACTGTTTACTATCTAAGGAACAATCAACACTGGACAAGGAGAAAGATTAATTACCCGATTAGTAACGCTGTCGTGAGAACCTTCTTCAGTCAAACCTAATCCCCGACAACCCATGACGATGATATTTGCTTTGGTTTCATCAGCAACATCGCAAATCACAAATGCTGGTTTACCTTCTTTTTCTATAACTTCTGCTTCTATTCCCTTATTAAAAAAGAAATCTTTAGCATCTTGGAGTAATTTTTCCACCTTTTGCGCTGATTTCATCGCATCACTGCTGGGTGGTTCTTCTGCTGTCGCTTCTTCAACTACACTCAGTAATATCAATTTGCTTTGATAAGTTTGTACCAAATTGACTACAACTTCCGCTGCTTCCCATGTTTCGCGACTTTGATCTACCGGAAAAAGAATTGTTTTGAACATCGGATTTCCTTGTGACCCCTTAACTCTGTAAAATCTTGATAGTCCTATTTTCAAACACAATAACAAAAAGGCGAACGGGAGAAGCTCAATAATGTCCAAAAAAACTTTAGCAAATTTATCTAAAAGCGACTTACAAGGGAAACGTGCTTTGGTAAGAGCAGATTTTAACGTTCCTTTGGATGATTCGGGAAATATCACTGACGATACCCGCATCCGAGCAGCTTTACCCACAATCCAGGATTTGATTAGCAAAGAAGCCAAAGTAATTCTAGCTAGTCACTTTGGTAGACCAAAGGGTGAAGTTAAAGATAAATTACGTTTGACCCCAGTTGCTAAAAGACTTTCTGAATTATTAGGGAAAGAAGTTGTCAAATGTGATGACTGTATTGGTGATGAAGTTTCCAGCAAAGTCGGTGGATTGCAAAACGGAGATGTACTTTTATTAGAAAACGTCCGTTTCCATGGTGAAGAAGAAAAAAATGATTCGGAATTTGCGAAAAAATTAGCGGATAATGCCGATTTATACGTAAATGACGCTTTTGGTACCGCACACCGCGCTCATGCTTCCACTGAAGGTGTAACTCACTACCTCAGTCCTTCTATTGCAGGATATTTGATTGAGAAGGAATTACAGTATTTACAAAATGCTATTGAAAATCCCCAGCGTCCTTTAGCTGCAATTATTGGTGGTTCTAAGGTTTCGAGTAAAATCGGCGTAATTGAAACTTTACTCGATAAATGCGATAAGTTAATTATCGGTGGTGGAATGATTTTCACATTCTATAAAGCTCGTGGTTTGAGCGTTGGTAAGTCTTTGGTAGAAGAAGACAAATTAGAATTAGCGAAAAGTTTGGAAGCTAAAGCCAAAGAAAAAGGCGTTGATTTATTATTACCTACAGATGTAGTGGTAGCAGATAACTTTGCTGCTGATGCTAATTCTCAAACCGTGAGTATCAACAATATTCCCGATGGTTGGATGGGTTTAGATATCGGTCCCGATTCTGTGAAGACATTCCAAGAAGCTCTTGGTAGTTGTAAATCCGTGATTTGGAACGGACCCATGGGTGTATTTGAATTCGATAAATTTGCTGTTGGTACCGAAGCAATTGCTCATACTTTAGCAGACTTGAGCAAGAAAGGTGCTACCACAATTATCGGTGGTGGTGACTCCGTAGCAGCAGTTGAAAAAGTTGGTTTAGCAGACCAAATGAGCCATATTTCTACCGGTGGTGGTGCTAGTTTGGAATTACTTGAAGGTAAGACTTTACCCGGTATCGCAGCTTTGAATGACGCTTAATTAGTTGTTAGTGGTTAATAGTTAGTAGTTAGTTGATAATTAAATTAGTTATTAAATATTAACTATTAACTATTAATTATAGCGAATTCCTAGGGTGCGTTATGACTTCAGTCTAACGCACCATTAATTTTATAATTAAATATATGTTTTGAATTTATAGAAGCTTTTAGTTGGATGGAATACACCCCTCTCCTTAATAGGTCGAGGGGCTGGGGGTGAGGTCTATCAAAATGTATTTCACTCAACCGAAAAGCGCTATATTTTAATTTTAAATTTAAAAAATATAATTAAGTAATGCAATCTAAATGGTTAGAATGGGCACAGCAAATTCAAGCTATCGCTCAAAAAGGTTTACTTTATTCCAAAAATGCCTATCAAATTGAAGATTATAAATTATTACGCAATATTGCAGCCGAAATTATTTCTAATCATACTCGAATTGAACAAAGCGAAATTTTAGATTTATTAGTACAAGAAATAGGATATCCTACACCTAAAGTTGGTGTTTTTGCTGCGGTATTTGAAGATGATAAAATACTTTTAGTCAAAGAACGTTCTGATGGTTTATGGACTTTACCTGGTGGATTTGCAGAAGTTGGCGAATCTCCGGGGGAGGTAGCGGTTCGAGAAACTTTTGAAGAATCGGGATATGAAGTTAAACCTGTGAAATTATTATTTGCTTACGATAACAATAACAGCAAGCACGGACATACACCTTTTCTTCAAGGTCTTTATAAATTAATTTTTCAATGTGAAATTATCGGTGGTTCACCAACACCAAGTATTGAAACAGCAGAAGTCGATTTTTTTACTGAAAATAATATTCCTCAACTATCTATTAGAAGAGTAACACCAACACAAATTAACCGAATATTTGAACATTATCGTAACCCGAATTTATCAACGGATTTTGATTGATACAGCATATTTTATCTTACTGTAAATTTAGGCGGACAGGGATGTCCCGAACTTTGACGGGAAGAACATCTCCCCGTCAAGTTCTCTCCACCCCACAAGAGTTTAATGATTTACATTTGTACTTTATTTAACTGCAAGATGCTGTAATTAAAATTTTTTATAAATCAGTTACAATCTTACCGATAAGGATGTCCATATAGGAAATAACTAATGCAATCTAAATGGTTAGAATGGGCACAG
>CAKZYM010000436.1 GCA_937884685.1 uncultured Calothrix sp. | reverse complement strand
AAAATGTGCCGGTTGCGGCCATTCCTATAGGTAATTAATCCCCGCTAATTTTCCACGGGGAGAACTTTAAATAACTAAATCAAGACTGTATTATCGTTTCTTACTCATAACTGCTCACTGTATGTCCCTCCGGGACACGCTACGCTAACACTGATAACTGTTAACTGATAACTGTTCACTGATTCACCCAAACGGTTGTCCCCAAAGTTTCCAATTTTCTTTATTAAAAGGAGACCTCCATTTCTGAATTAGTTCTAATTCTAATTTTTGTCTGGGTCGGGTTGAATCAGGAGCATCCCACCAAAAAGCAATATTAACAGCTGTCTTCAAACCGTATTGATAATGTAAGTCCTGATACTTTTCAATATATCGCTTGCAATCATGTATACCTTTCCATCTATGGTTTGATTTGCAGGTTTCACCAACATATAGAAGTAAGTCAGCAGCCATATCTATCACAAAGTAGAGACAAGCTTGACCAGGACTATCTGCTGGTATTCTGTAGAACGACAGCGAACAAGGTTTTAGTTCAAACGGGTCAATTGTATCCGGGTCAACATGAGCCGCAGACACTTCAAATAAAGCACCCTGTAGCACTGGTTCTTTTGTTCTCACTTGTTGTTGATGGGCGGATATTTGCTTTTTCCACTTTGATAAAGCTTTCACATCCATTAACAACACGGGAGTTCTACTGACTGTTTTAGAGTCAATCTCCGAAGGTGAGAACAAATCAAGCTGATTCGTTTTCACAGGTATTCCCATAGTATGCAACTTGGGAATCCTATCACTTATTTGTAATTAATCACACATTAAATTATGTCTTAATGTTTACATTTATAATTTTATAAATACCAGTTCATGTGACTTTCTAACTATTCTTGAGATTCCACCCAACTATGTTTTAAGTTAAAACGCATCTAAATTGAATAATCAAAATTGTCTCATTCTTGTGGGCATCCCTGCCCGTCCAAATATACAATTTAAATGCACAACAGCTTACCTTTAACCGCAGAAGCCTCACATCTCATCCGAAGGGGAGTGTGAGATGTAAATCTTGCACCAGTGTCAGTAATTGAAGGCTCTGACCTTAATTAAGAATAGTGAAATATATTAGATGATGGTAACTTACCATAAAATTCTCTTAACTTAATTACATCTTGTTTAAACCATTCACCTACCCATTTACAATATGCTTCGGCGGCTAAATTTTCTTGGTAGCCTTGCTGCTGTACCTGGGTAACTAAATGTCCTGCCATGATTCCCGACATCAAGGCTTTGAGAACGCCGTGAGAGGAAGCCGGGTCAAGGACTGTGGCTGCATCACCGACCAGAAAATAACCAGTACCGGCGGGGGCTGATGCAGTTCTCCAAGTGACATCGGCTTTACGTGTATTTCCCTTTGGTGTCAGTCCGATTAGTTCTTGGGGTATCCAGTTTGTTTCTAAATGCGACCTTTGAAAAAATAATCTCGTCCATTGATAGAGTTGAGGTTTTACTTTCGCCGTCCAAGTCCAGCCTTTCTCATCTGCGACTATAGCGGGTATTTTATCGCGTGCGGGGCATTCTCCTTCAGCGTAACCGTAGTAAGCTGTTAAACGAGGACTGTGGGGAATAATTTCCATGCCCAGTTGTCGAGCTAGCCAATGTCGAGAACCAGCAGCATCGATAACAACGTCAGCATGTATGCAACCGGCGGATGTGTCTGCACCGATAACTCTATTTTTCTCTACGATTAATTTTTTCGCTTGGCAAGGTTGCAGTATAGTCACTCCCACTTCCCGAGCGCGATTGAGTAAGATAGAATCAAAATCGGCTCTCCATGCTTGAAAACCCTGCCAGTTTCCCGATTCATCGGCACCAAAGGGAATAAATTTACCTTCGTCTTCCCATTTTACCCAGTTCCCTTGATGACGCAGAAATCCAGCTTCATTTACTTTTTGCGCTACACCTAATTGTTTGAGCAGCGGTTCCATTCCGGGATGAAATGTTTCTCCAGGACGCTCGCGGGGAAACTCCAGGCTATCTATAATTACGGTAGAAAGACCATGTTGGGCACAGTATATTGCAGCAGCAGAACCAGCAGGACCGCAACCTATTATTAATACTTGTGTTGAGATTGAAGAATTCATTTTGGTTATTGGGGATGGGGGATTGGGGATTGGGGATTGGTAATTGGTAGTTGGTAATTGGTAATTGGTAGTTGGTAAGAGTTATTCCCTTACTAACTTAACCCAGTAATTTTGACTGTTCTTGTGGTGCGGGCATCCCTGCCCGCCTCAGTATTATTCGAGTTCTAAGCAGTTCTCACGGCTTGAAAACCACCGTTATTGCGCTGAGCGATAATTCTGGGGGGAGCGCCGACAAAGGTAACAACTGTTTCTAAAACTTCTACGTACACTTTGCGGAAATCGCTGTCGTGTTGCATTTCTGTGCCGCGACGGAAAAATTCAAATCTGTATATATCACCTTGCAACCTGGTTCCGGTTTGCTTCATTGCCACCTGTAATTCACGCTCTTCTGATTCAACGGCTCGGAATGATAGGATTCCCCATGCTCTTTTTTCGCTATCGCTAATTCCAGCGGCTCGATATGCTCTCGCCATTGCTATGACGCGGTTAGTATATTCGTTGACATCAACTTTCCCGGTTAGTGATAGGGAGAATTTCTTATTTAAGGTGTTCTGAATATAGTCAACATGGTCGAAACGGGTATATTCAACCAGTTGTTGATTATTGCGAGCTACAAATTTTGGCCCTACTACTCCATCCCAGGGTAAATCGATGATTTCTGCATCTGTCATAGGGCTGACTGTCGGGAAGTTTCTGGAGAAACTACGTCCGGCATCGGGAGCTACAGCGGGCCAAAATGCACTCAAAGCAGCGCATAATTTGGCATCTTCTGGGAACGGACTGCCCAGTCCGTAGGCTGCTAAATGGTCGGTATTATCTGTATTGTCTACGCTGGTGTCCCATCCTGGTGCAAATACCCCAGCCGCAGCATCAGGTAAATAATTGTGTCTCATGGTTTGAGCATTTTCCAGGGACATTTGTCGCGCAGAACCGCTTGAGGGTAGAGAAACAATTGCGGTAGCTGTAGTATCTTCGGCTCTAAAGTCTGCACCTTCTAGCTGTAAATTAGGAGCTAAACGTTCGTCGGATAAAGTTAAAGGAGCTTGGGACCAAACGCTATTTCTTAAGCTAGTTGGTACTCTCTGCTGCCACCATTCTAGTAGTTCTCGCTGGTCGCAATTAGGATAGAAATCGGGAGCAGTTACTAGGGAATAAGCCGGTACTTGACGGGGAAATACTGTGGCGAGTTCTGGTACTATGGCATCAATCCAACCATCGCCGGTAAAATCAAGATAGTGCTGGGCATCGTAGCCACCTTGACGCACTTTTTCGGCAACATCGGGAAGATTATTTAAGTCTACGATAGTACCGTCTGGCTGTACTTGATGGCGAACGTGGACGTATTCCGGAGCGGGACGAGAGCGTCCGTTGGAATGAATTAATAAGCTGGGAGAGAAACCATTTTCAGGGTTGGGTGGAACTTTGAAGGTTAGAGGTTTATTTTTATACTGCGCTGCTTCAATTAAATTATTATGTACTACCGGCATCAACATACCCTTGCCATGTTCGGGATTTCTTGACCATTCAGCTATTTCCTCCCTGAAGATAAATGGAGGTTGGCTAATATCTGGCTCGCTCCAGCCGGTATCTAAACCTTTTTTCTGTAGCTCTAGATGCAATCGACGCAGTTTTTCATTAACGTGATTGGCTTCGAGACTGACGTTTAAATTTAAGCCGCGAATGCATTCATCCCCATCGAAAAGTTTGTGTAGGGGAACCCAAAATTCTCGGTTTTGGTCGTTTCTGAAATTCATCGGACCAAAAGCGTCTTCATCTCCCCGTAACTGCACTGCAATATAGGCAGAATAGCGGCTGCCTAAAACTGCGAAAGCAAAATCATCACCCTCAACAAATGGTACAAAACCACGGTTGCGAGCATCGTATACAGGTGCAGCAGTACCAACACGCGCTACACCAGTCCGAGAGAAGCACATATCAGCATGCTTGCGGTGAACGGTTTCTGAAGCTGGACGATATTCAGAAGCGAAAACAACAATTGCCATCAATTGTCCCCGCGCTCGATTGGTTAAATCGGAGATGGAAGGAGGTTCGATACCGAAGACATAGTTCTCGATAGTTTCAATTTCTGCTAAAGTTGGAAAATCTCTTAAATCCAATCCATCAGGACTTTTAACTACATTGGTGGAAGCAAAGCCATGATAAAGTAAACTTCTAGCCGGGTTTCCAGGCTCAATACCTCGCTTACCTTCAAAAGCAAAATCTTCAAATCCTGCTACAGAGCGGTTAATATTGGTAAGTTCCTTAGTTAGCTCCGTTTTTAAATCCCCAGCAGTAATATCCAAACCATGCTGTAAAAACACGTTTCTCCAACCAGCAAGAGCAAGGCGATCGCAAATTTGTTTAATTTGATTTAGAAGAGGCATAATAGATTTTGTTCTGTTTTGATACAAATTTAAATTGACAAAATTAGCCAGCAAAATAACATTGCTCGACTATAAGAGTTTGTGATTTCCTCTACATGAGTACTAATTGGAAAGTAATCTAAACTTATGCAATACAAGCCGTTCGTATCACGCTTAGAAAACTGCAAACCCAATGATTAAACAATAATAAAATTCCGAATTTGCAATCTTTATCAGTATTGCTGTCGGTATTTGTAACTACTTCATGAGGATTTTAATTCCGCATAATTCTAAAAATTTTTACAGCAGCCTTTAAAACAATGCTTGTGATTAAAATCGCTTAATAAAATCCTGACTACAAATATTAAATCAACGAATATCCCGATAAAATTTCTTGAGATAGTTAGTATCAACACCCAATCCCCATAGAAAACCGATATATAAATAGATTGCATTAGCTTTCCAACTACCCCATTTTGCTACCCGACGGTCTGAACTTTGCACTACACGGTTTACTAAAAATATTCTTCCTTTTTGTGCAATTCTTCGACATAAATCTCCATCTTCCATAATCGGTAAAGCTTCATCAAAACCATCGCAATCCCAGAAGTCATCACGACGACAAAACATTACCTGGTCTCCAAACAACAAGCGCAAACCTTTGAAAAACATATAAGGTTTAAATAGCAATGGCGCGTAATACGTTTTAAGATAATTGTGCAGTGACGTAACCCAGCGGGTAGTTTGAGAACCAGTCATTAAAGAAATAAATCCACCACAAACAATAGTTGGGTCGGCTAAAGTTTTATCGATTAAATTTATTACATCATCGGGAACAGTAGTATCTGCATGAAGAAAGCACAGAATATCCCCAACCGCTTCTTTTGCTCCATAATTCATTTGTACCGAACGTCCGGGATAGGAACTAAGTATTTTAGTTTTTATCTTTGGTGAAAAAGATTCAAAAGACGACTTTGCAATTTTCACAGTCTCATCTTTGCTACCACCATCAACAACTATAATTTCTTTGGGTGCTGGTGAAAGCAAAGTTAGTTGACGCAAAGTTCTACCCAAGCTGGTTTCTTCATTCAAAGCTGGAATAATTATCGAAACTGAAGACATCGGTTATGAGTGAAGAGTTAGGAATTAGGAGTTAGGGGTTATGAGTTAGGAGTTATTAAGTGAATTACCAATTACCAATGCTCAATTATCAATGCCCAATTTACTAATAATGATGATACTTTGAATTGAGCAATTTTCCCCACAAAAAATTATAGGGGTGAACAAATTCGACTCGATGCTTGTCTTTAAATATTGCTTCCCCCTGGTTAGTCCATTCAAAAATACCACCGCTCAAATTAAAAACATTCTGATATCCCGCTTGTTGAAGTTGCTGAACTAACTTAGCGCTACGATAGCCTATAGAACAGTAAACCACGATGCTCGTATTTAAAGGAACTTCCGGAAGTACTGCGATATCTGAATTATTTACTTCAATCAGTTGTGCCGATTTTAGATGACTAACTGCATATTCTTCTTGAGAGCGTGCATCTAGAACTATTGGAATTGACGTACTTTGCTCATTTAACCATTGTCTAAGCTGAGAAATTTTGACCGACTTTACATTAGGAAAATAAAGCTTTAGCAGCAGTTCGAGCAGGTAGAACATTTCAACGGCACCTTTATATAGCTATACAAAGGAATTGTAAGGACTCGTACAAATTAATTTAAAATTTAGAGGATGTTTGAAAAGTATAGTTTTTAGCTTAAATCTTGGATGATCCCCCCT
>CAKZYM010000435.1 GCA_937884685.1 uncultured Calothrix sp. | reverse complement strand
ATTGATTGAGCGTTACTTGTCCGCTAACACCAAATTTAGAGCTAGCTGTAATATCGCTTTTTGGTGTTATTTTTTCGCGAGATATTAAACCAAAAATATTCTGAGTAGTAATATCGATATTACCACCATTACCTTTGTCTGCATTGGCGATAATATCACTATTCTCAAATGGTAATCCAATCACAAAACCGTCGGAATTATTAATAGTAATATTGCCACCATTAGCATTATTAAAGGCTTCCGCAGAAATTAAGCTATTGTTTTCCAATGTTAATAAATTTTGGATATCAAGGGTAATTTCCGCAGTTCTTGACCCTTCTCCAATTCCCGTTTCAGCATTCAATTTACCTTGGTTTAAGAATAAATTATTAGCTGTAATTTGCAAATATCCTGCTTGTCCTGATTTACTGCTAACATTGATTTCAGATTTATCTCGTACATCAAACTGATTTGTATTGGCTTCTATATAACCTGCGGTTCCACCATTACTTGCTTGTACCGATAAACCACCTTTACCAGTTAAATTTATATTTTCTGTAGCGTTAATAGTTAAATTACCTGCTATACCATCAGTTGTAGATGCAGAAATTTGACTATCATTAACTGAAAGATTATTCATCGCATTTAATGTAATATCTCCACCATCACCTGATTCTGTCGTTGCAGAGATTTTGGCGTTTTGAAAAAGATTTACATCATTTGCATTGATTAAAATATCACCGGAAACTCCATAATTTCTACTACTGACATTTGCTTGAGAATTAGTCATAGTCAAATTATTAGTAGTAATGATTAATTCTCCTGCAATTCCATCACCTTTTGCTTCTGAGGCAATGATACTATTATCTGAAAGTTTGACTGAATCTGTGGCATTAATATTTATATCCCCAGCTTCTCCATTAATCGTAGATGCTGAGATTATGCTATTCGATAATTCTAGAGTATTTATATTATTAAAGGTAATATTACCATCAGTTCCCGATTCTTTAGTTTTCGCAGCTATTTCTGCATTGTTGCTGAGTAATACATTATTTGCTTCAACGTAAAAACTACCAGCGCTTCCACTACCTTGACTGCTAACATTTGCTTGGGAATTATTAGTTATATTTAATTGACTGGTAATAACATCAATATTTCCAGCGATACCGTTTCCAGCTGCTTCTGATGCTAGTTTGCTATTATTTTCAACTGTAATTGAATCTGTCGCATCAATTTCTATATTCCCAGCAGTACCATCAACTGTAGTAGCACTAATAAAACTATTTTGACTTAAATATAAAGTCTTGAGATTTTCTAGCTCAATATTTCCACCATCACCAGAAACAGTATTGGCAGATATTTTTGCTTCGTTAGTTAAATTGATATTGCTAGCTTTGATTGAAATTAAACCTGCATCTCCTTGTTCTGCACTACTAACTACTACATTGGAATTATCGTTGATATTCAAATTATTGGTGATTATTTCTAAAAATCCAGCTTCACCTTTACCAACTGCTCCGGAAGCAATTCTACTATCTCGTTCAATTGTTACGTCACCCGTAGCATTAATAGTAATATCACCAGCTTCACCATCAATTGTAGTTGCAGAAATCAGACTTTCTTTGCTTATTTTTAAATTTTGTAAGTTTTTGAATTCAATATCTCCACTAATACCAGATTTTGTTTCTGCGGTTACTTTTGATAGGTTGTCAATTGTAATATCATCAGCATTTACTAATATATAACCTGCTTCTTTTTGACTATTTACACTAGCGATTGAAGCGTCAGTAATATTCAGATTTTTGGTATTAATCTCTATAAAACCTGCTACTCCTGTACCTTTTGCTTCCGATGCAATTTTGCTATTATCTGATATTTGGACAAAATCTTTAGCGTTAATTATAATATCTCCAGCTTCTCCATCAAGACTTGATGCAGAGATTTCACCGTTACGTAGTTCTAAGCTATCTAATCCTTTGAGAGTAATTTCTCCACCTTGGGTAGATTCTGTAGAAGCAGATATTTGCGCTCCATCAGCGATAATTAATTTTTTAGTATCAACTATCAATTCTCCAGCATTTCCCGTTGCATCTGCTTCTGCTGTATTAGTAATTCGACTGAAAACTTTCTCACCATCACTAGCATTAGAACTACCAGTTATTGTCACTGAGTCTAAAGCAGTAATCGAAACTTTTCCTCCTTGTCCTTCATCTAATGTTCCTGCTCCAATTAATGAACCACCATCAACAGTTAGTTTATCTGTAGTAACTTGTAAATCACCAGCATCCCCAGTACTAAAGGTACTAGTTGAAACTATAGCTCCATCTTTTAGTGTAAATTGGTCGGTATTATTAATTATCAAATTACCTGCATTCCCAGAGCTAAATGTAGCAGTTGTTAAACCCGAGCGACCAACTAATTCTATTTTATTCGCATCAATAAATAATTCTCCGCTGTCTCCAGCATCGGGAATTTGAGCTAATTTATCATTAATTGTTTGAATGGTAGCATCAGTTATTGGACTGTATATTCCTCCGTCTAATAATGGAGAAAACAAATCTGGAAATACTGTTGTTAGTGAAGCTGGAGATATTGATGATGTGCTAATTCCTGCTCCATTTTTAATTATCAGTTGTGCGGTATTAATATTTGTACTACCAGCCGTACCACTACCAGTTGTTCCAGAGATAATACCCGTATCTAGCTTTGAAGATGCTAGTGATTCTTTCTTAAATACAGGGCTAAATGCTCCAGATTTATTACCAGTTAATTCAATAATTTCTGAAGCATTTATATTTATATCTCCTGCTTCTCCGCTTTTAAAATAGTCTGAATTAAATGAAGCATCTTTTGGCAGTATAGAAATAAAAGTACTGATTCCAGTACGATAATTATCAAAATTATTGACATTAATAGTATCAGGTTCGGGAAGGCTATTTTGTATCAATAAACGTTTTGTTGTAATATTAATATCTCCGCTATCTCCGATTCCATTAGTAACAGAAGATAAAGCACTACCATCGAATATTTTTATATCATCTGTTTCTACAATTAAATTCCCACCAGTCCCTAAACCTGTGATACCAACTGTTACTCGACTAGCGTCTTCTAACATAATCTCCGGAGCAATTAGTTTAATATCTCCACCTTCAATTGGATTTGTATTAACATCAATAATATTAGATTGACTATCAATATCTGCTCCAATCATGGAGATAGTATCTCCACTCATTAAAGAAATATTACCACCGGCTGCTGTTAATGAATCAGCATTAATTTTACTGCTAACTTCAAGATTTTCTAAAGCATCAACAATAATTTCTCCAGCATTTCCGAAGTTACTGCTAGTTGTAATATCTCCTAAAATTTGAATATTTCCACCACTCAAACTAGGATTGGGACTATACTGATTCGTGAGAAAAACCAAACCATCTGGTTCATCAATTTTAATGTTTCCCTCAAGTACTATATTGTTACTACTTCTAACTTCTTCGAGATTAGGTATGATTGGGATAAATTCACCATTTCCGGGAATCATTTCTGTCCCATCATCGTATATATTAATTCCAGCACGAATATCTAGAGTTGCTTGATTTTTTCCGTCAATTTCTAACTCTTCCCCATTAGAAAGAATAACTTCCTCTTGCAAACCATTTTCCTCATCCGTACCCGTAATCGTCACATCACCGGTAATATTTACACTTCCCCCAGCCAAAATATGCAGCGAAGCACCTGTATAGCTATCAAAACTAACATCACCACTAGCTCGTATAATAGGGTCATTAGGGCTTTGTAAATTTCCCAAAGTCCCATCTAGTTGCTCAATCCGAAAATTTCCACCACTAAAATAATTAATATCACCAAGTACTGGATTTGCACTTTGCAAAATTAAATCATTTCCAGAAAATAAACCGCTATCTGGATGATTTAACGCAAAAATATCTAAAGTCTCAGTACCTTGTAATAATAAATTATTATTTGAACTAGCAATAAAAGGAATTTCAGAATTATCTCTAATTTTTAAATTATTTTCTGCGTTTAAATTTAAATCTTTACCCGCTCTCAACTTACCAGTTAAATTCAGATTTTTACCGATTAAATTTAAATCTCCTCCAACAGTTAAATTAGCCTTACTACTAATATCACCTTGTGGAGGACGGGGATATTGTAGACCGGGAGTAATATTGACTTTTAGTAAAGGTAATTCTTGAAGATTAGTTGCGCTAAATTCAAAACCATTATCAAACAAAATACCTGGTGAAGTAGTTGCGATAAATGAACCAGAAATATCTAGACTTGCATTTTCACCAAAAATAATCCCATTGGGATTAATTAAAAATAAATTAGCATCTCCCAATACCCCTAATTTTCCAAAAATTGCAGATGCATTTTTTCCCGTCACCCGAGTTAAAATATTTTGGATTGCGGTTGGGTTATTAAAATAAACGCTTTTTCCATTATCAATATTGAATTCTTTGAAACTATGAAATAAATTAGAGCCGCGAATCGCACCACCATCAATCCTTTTAAGTAAATCAACATTATTAATTACAGAATTTTCTTCTCCGAGAGTATTATCTGGTATTAACTGTGCATCAACTTTCGTGATTGGAATAATTGATAGTGCAACTGATAAACTCCATAGTAAATAGTAGCGATTCTGCATTTATATCTCCGTATTAAGCCCTGTATGAAATTGATTTATTTCAGAATCATGTTTATATAATTCCCAAATATTTAGAAAAAGTAACATCTATAACTAAATATCTAAATACGGCGAAATCCGATAAATCAATAAAAGTACAACAGAAGATATCTAATATTTAAGCTTAAAATATCAGGATACAAAATCCCGTATTTATTTGTAGAAAAATAATATATGCAAATGACTTTTTGTTATTTTGTAGTAATTATTGGGAATTATGTAAATAAATATCTATTTAAAATCCGTGTAGCCAGGTATTTATCTATTTTTCACAGTAATCATGTGTAATCAAAAATCTCTTTTATTTGGGTTGACAGTTACTTTTGCATTCGTACCGGTTGCTTTAGTAAAAGCACAATTATTACCCGATAATACTTTAGGAAAAGAAAATTCTCTAATTAATTCTATTAACTTACTTGAAGACAGAATCGATGGTGGTGCAATTCGTGGAAAAAATTTATTTCACAGTTTTAAGGAACTTAATATTGGTAATGGTCGAAGCGTTTATTTTCAAAACTCAACTGCAATTGAAAATATAATAACTCGGGTAACAGGAAAGAATAAATCTAATATTCTGGGTAAATTAGGGGTATTGGGAAATGCCAATTTATTTCTAATTAATCCCAACGGAATTGTTTTTGGTAAGGATGCTAGTTTAGATATTAACGGTTCATTTGTTGGTAGTAGTGCAAGTTTTATTGACTTTGCAGATGGAACACAATTTAGTGCAGTTTCACCAGATAAACCATTATTAACAATCAGCACACCTTTAGGTTTAGAAATGGGAAATAATCCTGGTGAGATTCGAGTTCAAGGTGATGGATATAAATTACCTAATAATCAATTGGATAATATTTTTAAGGATGAGAATACAAAAGCTTTAGAAATAAAACCAGGAAAGACAATCGCTTTAATTGGTGGAAATATTATTTTAGAAGGTGGTTCCCTCAAATCTAATTCCGGACAAATTGAGTTGGGTAGTGTAGGTTCGGGTAGAGTGGATTTTACTTTGACTCCTGATAATTTGGAGTTTAGTTATGATGGAGCGGAAAGTTTTCAAGATATTCAATTATCAGAAAAGTCTTTACTTCAAGTTAGTAGTTTCTCTACAGTCCCATATCTAAAAAATGCTGGTTCGATTCAACTACAAGCAAAGCAAATTAATATTCAAGATGACTCAATAATAATTCTTGACAACCAAGGAAATTTACCTTCTAAACAAATCAATGTTAATGCGACAGAATCTCTAAAAATATTAGGTAATACCAGCACAACAGAAGCTCAAATTAGTGGTATACGAAGTCAAACATTATCCGCTGCAAAAGGTGGTGATATAAACATTTCAACAAAGCAGCTAGTTATAAAAAATGGTGCTATGGTCACAGCTTACACTTTTGGAGCAAATTATAGTGGCAATATTCAAATTAAAGCTTTAGATTCTATTGAATTAACTAGTGCTGTCAACAAAAATTTTAGTATTATTAGTAGCGCTACTTTTAGCGATGGAAATGCAGGAATTCTTGATATTGATACAAAGCAATTAATTGTTCGTAATGGAGGAGTTGTGAGTTCTTCTAGCATTGCAGCAGGTAATGCTGGTGATTTAATTATAGATGCTTCTGAGTTTATCGAAGTTGAGGGTATTGAGCCAATCAATGGTCAAATGAGCATATTAAGTTCTACAACTTTTAACGCTGGGAATGGTGGTAATGTAACTATCAATACTCAAAATCTTATAGTTAAAAATAGCGGAAGAGTAGATGCTTCAACAATCGGTAGTGGATCTGCTGGTAATATGACTATCAATGCTTCCGATAAAATTGAAATAACTGGTTATTTTTTAGAGGTTATTCCCAGCCAAATTACATCTTCTGCTATCATTCTACAACCATCTACACAACAACGACTTGGATTGCGATCGCAAACTACAGGGGAGTCAGGAACGGTAAATATTAAAACTAATCAATTAAGTATTACTGATGGTGCTTTATTAGCTGTAAAAAATGACGGTCCCGAGAATGCTGGGAGACTAACAGTAAAAGCTAATTCTATTAACATGAATAATCAAGGAAGTATTAGCGCTACAACTGCTTCAGGGAAAGGTGGAAATATTGATTTACAAACTCAGAATTTACTCCTAAGAAATAACAGTAATATTTCTGCTACTGCTGGTAATGGAGATAAAAAAAATATAAATACTGATGGAAACGGAGGAAATATTAATATCAATACTCAAATTCTCGCAGCTTTTGAAAATAGCGATATTACAGCTAATTCCCAAGGTAGTTTCGGGGGGAAAGTAACCATCAATGCAAAAGGTGTTTTAGGTACGCAATTTCGAGAATTTCCAACCCCAAACAGTGATATTACTGCAACTTCTGCTAGAGGAACTGAATTT
>CAKZYM010000434.1 GCA_937884685.1 uncultured Calothrix sp. | reverse complement strand
AAAAAAAGGTTGTAACTATGACTCCCTCTTTATCAAATTTTCTTTTGAGCTTGGCTGCGGGTAGCGCAATTGTTGTTATCCCTGCAACAGTCTTCTTAATTTTTATTAGCCAAAGAGATAAAATCCAACGCTTTTAGGATTTGTTTGCAGACCCACTAGACTGCATTTCATAAAGATAAAAATAATTTATCGTCAGCTAATTGTTAACTTGGCAGGGTTTTAGCTATTTCTCATACAGAGGGCAAGTTATACTTGATTGAAACGCCTAGTCTTGTAAACTTTAAGCAAAAATGTAAAGACGCGGTATTGAATAACTCCAGTTCGGAGTCAGACAATTCGCGTCTTTATATTTGTGTTCGCTTGCTGTAGAGATTTTAACTGTGAATCGTTAACATATATTTTGATATCGGGATAAAAAACAATGCTAACTTATGGGCTGAACTCAGCCAGCGTTCTGGCTCAGGTAAATATAGGGACTAACCCAGCTAGTATTTTAGGAATTTTTCTAGCTATTGCTGGAGCTGGTCTATACGGTCTTCGTACTATACGTCCTGAACTTTCACGAGACCAAGATATATTTTTTGCCGCTGTCGGTTTATTGTGTGGCTTTATTTTTATTTTCCAAGGTTGGCGATTAGACCCTATTTTACAGTTCGGTCAATTGCTTTTGGTTGGAACTACCGTATATTTTGCTTATGAAAGTATTCGTTTGCGCGGTATCGCGACTCAACAAGCCAAGCGGAGTACTCCAATTGTAGACCGCGAACGAGATGTCAGCGACCGTTACGATTACGATGACCGTGGTCGATATGGTGCTGAGGTCGAAGATTATGACCGAGAACCTTTACCTTACGACCCATATTATGAAGATGAGCGTCCCACTTCTCGTCCTCAAATAAGAGGTAGTAGAGACAGTCGTCCATCTCGGAATGAGTATTACGATGACCCAGCACCCCGTCGTCCGGAACGTCGGAATGTAGAAAGAATTGAAGACGATAGACCACCACGTCGTCGTATTTCTAGTGCTAAACGAACTCCAAGTCGTAGCACATCAAGGCTGGAAAAAAGCGATTGGGATGCATCTCCTCGTCCACCTGTTGATGATTGGGATAATTCCCCTACCGAAGAAAGAAGAACACCTCGTCGCAGTAATGATAGACCTGATAGACCTACCCGTCGCAGAAATGACGGAGATATTGTTCAACCAAGAACTGCTAAAAAACGTCGTCCTAGAAGAGATTCGGATTCTAGAAGAGAACGTGGGGGAATGGATGAGGTTATACCTACCGATTATGAAGATTACAATCCAATTGTTCGTTTAGAAGATGAGAAGGACGAACCACCAGAAGTAAAATTGGATGACGAATAATTAAAAATTGGTATTGCTAGCAGATAATATTAGGTGAAAAAATTTATCGGTTTATTTCGGCTCCAATTACAATTTCGTTGGAGTCTTTGTCTTTGTTTAACAAGTTTACTAGTATCTTGTAGTTACAACGAAGTTCCTATTGGTTCTAATTCCTTAAATACTCGCAATACCGAAGAACAACCGGCTTTAAGCGGTAACGGTCGCTTTTTAGCTTTTGTATCGAATCGTAGCAGCACTCAGCAATTATTATTGTACGATTTAGAGCAACAAAAGTTGATTCCTACACCGCGTTTGAATAGACGTAACGCAATCGCGGAAAGTCCCAGTCTCAGCTACAGCGGACGCTATATCGTTTACAGTACTAGCGACCGGGGAAGACCCGTAGTTGGGCTTTACGACCGAGCCGTCGGACAGTCGCAAATTCTTACTCAGAATTACAACGGTTCGGTTAGAAATCCCAGCGTTAGTCCAGATGGCAGATACGTTGTATTTGAAACAACTATTCGCGGTCAGTGGGATATTGAAGTAATTGATAGAGGAGCGAATGTAGAATTGGATATTCCTAATGGTGCCCCAGTTAGTGCACCTCCGGAGTAGATGAGATAGGGAGGAGGGGGGAGAGGGGGAAGAAAATTAATTTTGAGGGAGAGAATGAGGGAGAGAGGGAGTGAGGGAGGGAAAAAAATAAATAAATTAAATTATTACCAATTGCCCTTCGGGTATCTACTTCGGAGACGCTTCGCTAACGCAGTCGCACTCTTCGAGAAAGCCTCCGGCTTACATGGGGGAAACCCCCAAGACCGCGCTGTCTCACCAATTACCAATCCCCAATGCCCAATCCCCAATTCCCAAAATTAATTTCAATTTGTTTGTTTACCAGTTTCGGTTTATTAACTGCTTGTGGTTCACCGCGTATCGTCAGCTTCCCTTTCAATAATGGTGGTAGGGGTCTTAATTCTGGTGCTGCGGAGTTAAATCCACAGATTTCTAATCGATATATTGTTTACACTAGCGACCGACGGGGAAGTCAAGATGTTTATCTTTTTGATAAGGTGACTCGTAATTTGAGCAACTTACCCGGACTCAATTCTTTTGATGCGATCGCCAGTCATCCTTCTGTTTCTCAAGATGCTAAATACATTGTGTTTGCTGCATCTCGTTCGGGAAGAAGCAATATTTTTCTTTACGACAATGAAACTCGTCAGTCGCGTAATTTGACTGGTAATTTACCAGCGGAAGTCCGCAATCCCACAATTAGTGCTGATGGTAACAGGATTGCGTTTGAGTATACTTTGAATGGACAGTGGGATATTTTGGTTTACGACCGATTTGGCAGACGTTTGAATATTCCTCAAGAACCTCAATAAATTAATTAATCAATTAACAAGTCTATTAGTTAACTGTATTAACTAATTATTATCCTGTAGCGATTCTTTTGAATCTTAGCTGCTTTATTGGTACTACATTCAATCCAAAACCACTATTAAAATTTTCAAGCGTTAAAATACGGTTTTATGAAATTTATTTCAGTATCAAAAAATTTTTACTTTACAAAACTCAATATTTTAAAATTTTATTTGTGGGTTTGAGGCTCCATATTGTAATAAAAAATTACGAAAAATTATTTTATTGAGAATAGTATCATTAATAATGCAAGTGTTGTCATTAAATGAACGAAAATACGTTTTTAGAGTAGCTGTATAAAAATATTGTCAAAAATTTTAATTTTTTTTTTGATATAATTCTGTTGGGACGTGTATATGCTGTTTCTGCTGTTATTTAAATAAATCTCACGAATCCAGTTTTATAAAGCTTTGAGAGAGAAATTTGATTTTTTATGATTCCAGTACAGTTAAAATGAATTTGAAAAGAAAATAATTATTCTAATCTTTATTGCACAGCATTCTTTTATCTCTACTCTCCACTTGCTTTTTACAGCTATATTGTTTAATCAGAAAAAGAATAATTATTCCAATCAGCTACAGGTTTATAACCAATTTTTTGATATATCTTGTTGGAAGTCGGATTAGATAAATCGGTAAATAGAAAGCAGAATTTATAACCTTTATCGAGCAAAGTCTGACTCAAAGCAGCAACACAAGCACTTGCATAACCTTTCTTCCGATGTTCTGGTGGTGTATAGACCATATTTATCCCAACACCGTTAGGAGTAGAACGAGTACTACAAGCGATTGAAACTGGAATTTCCGAATCCCACAAATAAGCTTTTTGTTTCTGCAATACTCTATCAACCCAGCTTTCGCTATCTAAATCACTACTTTTTTTCCCCAATGCTTCAGAATTAAAAGCATTAAACCACGATATAAGAAGTTGTTTATCATTTTCCGTCGCTAATCTCAAACTGCCTTGAACTTGAGAAGGTTGCTCAACTTTTTCTAACTTAAAAATACGCAACGCTCTTAATTGATAAGATTGACCTGTAGATAAACACCATTGTTCAGCAAAAGCTTGTGATTCAATTACGGGTGCATTTATATTTGTTAGAGATTCGTACTGCTGCTGTAAATCTTCAATAATAATATCTATTGCTTTTGAATCTTTTACCCGTGATAGCAACAAGTTGTAAGGAATTGTCATCATTACCACAGCAATAATATTCCCATTTTGTTCTACTGCTGATAAATAAGGTTTAATTTTGCAATTTTCTGGGTTATTGATTAAATTTTTAATTATTCCTAACTGTAAATTATGTAATAATTCGTCTTCCAATAAATAATCTTTTACCTGATGATAAAAAAGATTTGCATCTTCAAATTGATGAAGCTTCATAATTTATAGGTTTGTACGATTAATTAAATTATCAAAGGATTAAATATTTATCTAACTGAGCTAATAAAGGATTAATAGTTGTTTTTTGAATATTATGTGGTGGATTCCAATTTACCCATTTATAACCGCTGTGTTCGGTAAGTTTTAAATCAACTTCGTGTTTTAGCCATCCTAAAAATATAACTAAAGTTTTCTCTACTTTTTCATCCTTAAACTCTTCGTAGCGAGTTTGACCTGTTTCGCTATATCTAAAATTATTATCTAAATCTATATTCTCAGGTTTAATTCCGGTTTCCTCGGATAATTCTCTTAAAGCACAGCTAACTTCATCTTCCCCAAATTCAAGATGTCCTTTTGGTAAATCATAAATGTATTCAGAATTAGGACTATTGAGCATTAAAAGAAAACTTATCTGAGGTTTTTTTCTCATCACTAGAATTCCGCAGGATTTAACTTTATGCATAATTGATAAAAATAATTCAGTTTCAACCAGATTCACCAGATAATTGCATAAGTCCTATTAATAAATCAAGCCAACAAATACCTTTCCAACTGCGATAACAAAGGATTAATTGTTTTCTCTTGAATCAAATGAGGTGGATTCCAATCTACCCATTGATAACCGCTATGCTCGGTCAGCTTTAAATTAACTTCTTGCTTTAGCCACCCTAAAAATACCACTACCGTTTTTTCTACTTTTTCTCCATTGAATCGCTTATATTTGGTTATATAGGTGTCGGTATATCGAAAATTAGTGTCTAAATCTATATTCTCAGCAAAAATTCCAGTTTCCTCTGATAATTCTCTTAAAGCACAGCTAACTTCATCTTCCCCAAATTCAATATGACCTTTGGGGATATCGTATAAATTTTTAGAACCAGGATTTTTAAGCATCAAAAGAAAGCTTTTCTCAGGTTGCTTTCTCATTACAAAAACTCCGCAAGATTTTGTTTTACGCATCATCGATAAAAACAGTTCGCTTTTAGAATTGAAAAGTATTTTTAACCTTTAACCTTTAACCTAAACGTATTTATGGGTGAATTCATACATCAAATCAATACGACCCTTACGCAACATCGCTTTATCTAATCTTTCCGTAGTATTGCAAGTCATTAATATAGCGAGTCGCTGATTAATTTGAAACCCGGAATCTTCAATTACGCTTTGATACAGGGTTCCATCAAACAAACTCAAAATATGCTCTGTTTTATTGCTGTATTGCGCGACTTCACTAGAACGGTCTTGAGCTAAATTATCAGCTTCGTTGATGATGATGCAAATTCTTTCTAAATAACTTGGTGGAACAAAGTTAGAAATAGCATCGTGGTCTAATATAAAAATTACATACCCCAAAGGTACTAAAACTTCTCTTGCTAATGCTTGTGTCCATACAGTTTTACCCGTACCCGGTTCACCGTGAACTAACACAGCTAGTTGACTTTGATTTAAAACTGCTTGCTGTACGCTATCGCTAAAATTCTGGATATCTTGAGGAAAACTGTTAATCGCAAACTGGGTATTGATTTTACCAACACGACTTTGATATCCGCTCAACATTACGGCTAAATCGTAAGTCGCTTTATTTATTAATGGCGATAAATTTTTTCCCATTAAAGTATATTGTCTTCTTCCTCTTTCGTAAGGCTCGATTTGCAGCCAAACATCGTATTTAGACCAGTAAGCGTAAACGGTGTTGATAACTTCCAAGCGTTCCCAGCTATGAAATTTTTCGCTCGGTAGAAAAAAGTCTCTTTCCTGGTAGTATTGAGTAATTAAATCGGGAACTTGTAATAAATTCAGAACTCGAAAAACAGTAATTTCTTGAAGTCTATTTAAAAGATAATCAATTGGAATGCTGCTGCGACTAACAAATTGAACTAACGGTGTTTCGGTACTTAAAACGTCTTTATAGCGATGGTCTGGTGTCAGCGGGTCTGGTGTTATGTAATTCCAATACTTCTCAAATTCGTAGCGAGTATCTTCGGAAGTAAGGCTCATTAAATTAGCCCACCAAGCATAATGGTTTCTTCCTAACGTCTCAGTTAGGCTGCTGGCTAAGTTGAATGTTTTTTGACGTAATTCTTGAGAATCATTAGAGAATAAATTCCACAAAAATTCCCAGTTTAATTCTCTATAAAAAGGTCGCCAACCGCTAGCTAGCAAGATTTGGCGATTATTATTTCCGCGAGAGTTATCTTGACCGAAATAGTCAAATTCCATATTTTCTGATTTGGAGATGTTTTCTGTTTTCGGAAAGCTTATACCATTTTAGATTTTAGATTTTAACAACGGATGCTTTTATTTTAAATTTCGGATTTTAGAAAACGATAGGTGATTTTAGTTCAATAATTCTATTTTTTGAAGCTAAGTTAATAAGATTTAAAATAAATAAATAAATAAATTACTTATGTGGAAGTCGTCAGAGCCAAGTGTTTATCACTAAAAAGAAACTCCGCTAGTGAGTTGTTACACACTATTTCAAGGATAACTACTTTAAAAGTCCACTTTCGAGGTTCTCAGCGTCTTTCTTGCTTCTCAACCGTTAATTTTGCTAACGGTACAATTCCTCTCGTACTAAAGTATGTAAGTTCTTGACTATTAGGGTACACAAATGCTTTATTTTAATCTGTGGAATTTATAAATTAACCTGATAATTATTTTATGGAAAAGTAAATAGGACAGGGAATCAGCACTTAAGCATTTCTTTTAAACTGCTTTCTATTCAGTATGACCAGACTTGGAATCTGGGGGGATGAAATGTTAAGTCCGACAAAGTTCCTACTGAAAAATTAGAAATTAGAAATCGGAAATTAAAAATATACAGATGTAAATAATTAAAAAGGACAGTTGGTTAGCGCAATAGTATCCATATGACCGCTATGTGCAGTTTGTCCCGAATTTGGCATCAGGGGGGCTGAATACTTTACC
>CAKZYM010000433.1 GCA_937884685.1 uncultured Calothrix sp. | reverse complement strand
AAAATCTAAAATCCAAAATCAAATGTCTTTCTTCACCGATTATTTAGCATCCAGCATCCGTTTAGCAGTTCCTCTCGCTTTTGCTGCTTTGGGTGGAATGTATTCGGAGCGTGCTGGTATATTAAATATTGCTTTGGAGGGGATGTTATTGACTGGTGCTTTTACTAGTGCTGCTACCAGTTTTTACAGTGGTAATCCTTGGTTAGGGATATTTGCTGCTGTTGTTGCTGGGGGTATGGTGGGTTTGCTCCATGCTTTTTTATGTGTCAGTTTACGGGTTAATCAGTTGGTTTCGGGATTAGCGATTAATTTGGTAGCATCTGGGTTAACTTCATTTTTGGCACGGTTAGTGTTTAATGATGGTAGCGTGCAAAAGTTAGCAGGAATCGAAGCAATTAGAATACCTGGATTTGCAAATATACCCTTGATTGGGAAGCTTCTATTTCAACAAGATATTTTCCTATATTTATTGATATTTTTAATTACATTTAGTACATATTTTCTCTTTCATACCAGCCCTGGTTTAACATTGCGTGCTGTGGGAGAATATCCCCAGGCTGCTGAAACTGCGGGAATTTCTGTATTCAAGGTGCGTTATTTCGCTGTGGTAGCGAGTGGTTGTCTTGCTAGTTTAGGAGGAGCTTACTTAAGTTTAGTACAGGTAAAATACTTCGCTGAGGGAATGACTGTAGGAAAAGGATTTATTGCTATAGCGGCTTTGATTTTTGGAAAATGGCATCCCATAGGTAGTGGATTAGCCAGTTTATTATTTGGTGCTACCGAAGCATTACAGTTAAGAATTCAAGCTTTAGGGATAAATATACCCTATCAATTTTTAATTATGCTTCCTTATGTAGTTGCATTAATAGCTTTAGTTAGTTTTGTGAAAAAATCCCCACCCCCCGCATCTTTAGGAATCACTTACGGTCAAGACAGTGAGCAGTGAGCAGTGAACAGTTAACAGTAAGTAGTTTTTAAGCACTATGTAACTCCGGTTAGGACATTCATAAGAATATGATTTGATTGTTAATTCAAAATTATCTATCAATATTATTGATTAATCTAATTTCGATTTATATCAGAATTATGTAAACTTCTTTTATTTCCTTGTTTCTCCACATTTTTTGCATTTTATAAATATTTTTTATTACAAATTTATGTGACTATTTACTGTTAACTGATAACTGATAACTGTTCACTGCTCACCTTTCACTACTATGTCTTGGTTTTTATTCGCAATCTCCACCGCTTTTCTCGAATCAGTCAGGGATATTTTTAATAAAAAGACAGTTTCTCAAATTGACGAATATATTTTAGTTTTATCGTTTAATCTATTAACTGCAATATTTGCTTCACCGCTATTATTTTTTAACGATATTCCTAACTTCGGGAATAATTTTTTATCGGCTTTAATTGCTATCGGTTTATTTAATACCATCGGATTTTTACTCTTTTTCAAAGCCATCAAAGCATCAGATTTATCAATAGTTGCTCCCATCACAACATTAAGTCCGATATTCCTGTTAATTACCTCTCCGCTTCTCGTTGGTGAATTTCCCAATGCTATCGGTATTTTAGGAATATTTATTATTGTAATCGGCGCTTATGTATTAAAATTCCAAGATAAAAGCAGCGGATATTTAGCTCCTTTTAAATCATTAATTAAAGAAACTGGGCCAAAATTAATGTTTGGGGTGGTATTAGTATGGAGCATTACTGCTAATGTTGATAAAATCGGCGTACAGAATTCCTCTCCGATTATCTGGACAATTACCGCACATTTGAGCGTAGCTGTGTTTACCTTACCAATAGTATTTTTGAAATCAAAACTAAATATTCAAAATCTTAAATCTAACTTCATAAACTTAATTTTAATCGGTTTTATAAACACCTTGGCAATATTATCTCAAATGAGCGCATTACAACTCGCTCTCGTATCTTTCGTAATTGCAGTCAAACGTACCAGCGCTTTGTTTAACGTTTTGTGGGGTTGGTTGATTTTTAGAGAGCAAGGTATTAGAGAAAGAATTGCGGGTTCAATTATTATGATTGTGGGAGTTGTAGTGATAACTTTGTCAAAAATTTTTTAGCTGAAACCTGCTTAAATTAAATATTTCAGCAGTTGCAGAAACCCGGTTTCTCTCCAATTTCACAACGAAATAATAATACTTTCGCGACTAGAAACCGGGTTTCTTTCAGCTTGTTGAGACTGGTACAAGATATAAGTTTAGGGAAAGGGGTGAATTACTCGTTACAAGGCTCAGCCTTGTAATGCATATCAAAAGGCTCTGCCTCCGCTACAATATTAAAGCAGTAGCCCTTAGATATTGATTCCCAGTCAGAGACTAGGAACCAGTTGTTCGCTGATGATCCACATCTTCCGAATGAACAACTGATAACTGATAACTGATAACTGATAACTGATAACTGATAACTGATAACTGATAACTGTTCACTGATAACTGATAGCTGTATGCTCGAAACCCTGGAAACTCAACTTTATCAACTCGAACAATTTGCGAATTCGCTTGTTTCTAACCAATTAACTCACCTCAGTTTATTGAGCATCGGGATTATTTTTCTAGCTGGATTGCTTACCAGTCTTACTCCCTGTATGCTGTCTATGCTTCCGATTACTATTGGTTATATCGGTGGTTATGAAGCGGAAAACCGGTTACAAGCAGCAGCACAATCGACTTGGTTTGCTTTGGGATTAGCTACTACTTTAGCAGGGCTTGGCATTATAGCAGCAACTGTAGGAAAAGTATACGGTCAAATTGGTATTGGTTTACCGATTGTTGTCAGCATCATTGCTATTTTGATGGGATTGAATTTACTAGAAGCTTTACCTTTACAGCTTCCTGATTGGGGTGGAACCGATTGGATTTCTCAAGAATTACCATCAGGTGTAAGAGCATATTGTATTGGATTGAGTTTCGGTTTAGTAGCTTCTCCTTGTAGTACTCCAGTTTTAGCAAGTTTACTGGGATGGGTTGCTAGTACCAAAGATTTGATTTTAGGTGCTGCTTTATTGCTTTCCTATACGGCCGGTTATGTGACACCATTAATTTTAGCCGGTACTTTTACAGCTTCAATCAAAAAGATAATCGAAATACGTCGTTTTTCTGGTTGGATTAATCCCGTTAGCGGTGCATTATTAGTCGGATTTGGCGTATTTTCATTGATTTCTCGGATTCCCTTTTAATAATTCGTAATATTTCTCTCTGGGATACGCTTTGCTAACGTAATTCGTAATTTTTAACTACCCCAAATCCAAAATCTTAAATATACAGTTAATCCAAAATCTAAAATCTAAAATCTAAAATTAGAAATGTCTTTAGAAGAATCACCAAAAAAATCACCGTTAAAAGCAATTACCAGCTTTATTCGTAAAGAGTTTTTACCAGTACTCACAGATTTGCGGTTAGCTATTATTCTGCTGTTAATCATAGCTGCATTTAGCATCATCGGTACGGTTATTGAGCAAGGACAATCAGTTGCTTTCTACCAAGAAAATTATCCCGAAAGTCCTGCTTTATTCGGTTTTTTGACTTGGAAAGTAATAATAATTCTTGGTTTAGACCACGTTTATCGTACTTGGTGGTTTTTATCTTTACTGATTTTCTTTGGAGCTAGTTTAACAGCTTGTACTTTTACCCGTCAGCTTCCAGCATTAAAAGCTGCTCGTCGTTGGAAATTTTTCGATAAACCCCGAAGATTTCAAAAGTTAGCTCTAAGTGCAGAATTCGATGTTGAAAAAGGCGATTTTACATCTATTAAAAATCTTACCGAAATTCTGCAAAAGCGCCGCTACAAAGTTTTTCACGAAGATAATAATAAACTTTACGCTCGGAAAGGAATCGTCGGTAAACTGGGTCCGATAGTAGTTCATATCGGTATCGTAGTTATTTTACTTGGTTCAATTTTAGGAGCTATGACTGGATTCATGGCTCAGGAAATCGTTGCTAGTGGCGATACTTTCCGAGTTAAAAATATTATAGATGCTGGTCCTTGGTCTATTTCCCAAGTTCCCAAAGATTGGTCTGTGAAAGTAAATCGCTTTTGGATTGATTACACTTCTACCGGTGACATTGACCAGTTTTACTCGGATTTATCGGTCTTGGATGAAGATGGGAAAGAAGTAGACAAGGACACTATTTACGTTAATCATCCCTTACGACACAAAGGAGTTACCCTTTATCAAACTGATTGGGGAATTGCAGCAGTTAAAGTTAGAGTTAACAAAAGTCCGATTTTTCAACTTCCAACAGCTTTACTTGATACCGGAGGAAAAGGACGACTTTGGGGAACTTGGATTCCCACTAAACCAGATTTGAGTGAAGGTGTTTCTTTATTAGCTAGAGATTTACAAGGAACGGTATTGATTTACGATGCTGGAGGTAAACTAGTTAGTACTGTTCGTGAAGGAATGTCTGTAGAAGTTAACGGTGTTACTCTAAAAATTTTAGAAGTAGTTGGTTCCACTGGATTGCAAATTAAAGCCGACCCCGGTATACCAGTGGTTTACGGCGGATTTGCTTTATTGATGTTGGGAGTAGTTATGAGTTATTTTTCTCACTCTCAAGTATGGGTATTGCAGAAAGAAGAGAACTTGTATGTTGGTGGTAAAACAAATCGCGCTCAAGTTGCTTTTGAAGGAGAAATGGTAGAGATTTTCGAGCAAATTAATTCTCAATCGAAAGGTGAAGCTCAGAAATCTTTGGTTTCAACTTTGTAAGATTGGGGATTCGATATGAAAGAATAATTTTTTTGGTGTTTTGCTAATAGCAAGTCAGATAATGTTACTATACTTTGAATGTGATTTTTTTGTATGAAATGAATAATATTGTAGATAAATTAAATAATTTAATTTTAGATACATACAGAGATTTAATTAGAAAAAATGGTAAATCAAAGATAGCAAAAAATATTCATAAATTAGCTAATAACCTTGTCATTGCTTATGAAAATGAAGCTTGTTCTGACATGAGTAAAAATGGAGAATTGTATATTATTGAGTCAATAAAACAATATTACGACAATCAGAAACTTACTATATTTGACGTTGGAGCAAATCGAGGTAAATATGCAAGTCTAATTCATAAAAATATTGATAATTCAACTATTCATTGCTTTGAAATAGTTCCTCAAACTTTTAATTTGTTGACAAAGAATTTATCTTTGAATGAAAATGTTGTTCTCAATAACTTTGGATTATCGGATATAGATAAAATCGAAAAAGTCACCTGGTTTACTAAGGAAGATTCTGGAAGCAGCATTAATCCACTTCCTTGGCAATCTAATTCTGAAACGTTAGAGTGTAAAGTTGTATCTGGAGATAATTATTGTCAAAACAATAATATTGATAAAATCGATTTATTAAAAATAGATACTGAAGGACATGAACTATCTGTTTTAAATGGATTTAAAAATTTAATTAAGGAGGGGAAAATATCAACAATTCAATTTGAATATGGCTTCACCTATATTCCTTCCAAAACAACATTAGGTGATATTTATGAGCTTTTAACACCCTGTGGTTATTCGATAGGTAGACTTTATCCACAAGGTGTAGGATTTAAACAATATGATTTATTTGAAGATGAAACATTTAAAGCTGGAAATTATATTGCTACTCATAAATCAGCTAGCAATTTTATCGAATCAATCAAAGTGTAGGTAATTTGAAAGCAAAGGATAAGCCTTCTAAAATATTAACTGAACAAGGTTAGCTTTTTTTAGTTTGCTCCTTAAACTAACTCTTAGATTAAATCAATAACATGATTTCTATGAGGACAGTCGCAAAATTTTGAAAAACTAAATATTTTCTAATTTCGGTAGTACCAACTCCTAAACCTTTACTATTAACTCTTAACAGCAGGTGGTAGTAATCTTCTTATATCCCATTCCCTATGGCGATTTATTTTTTATGACTAACTTCAACAACGGTATGTACGTTACCACGTGGTGTAAAGTCAGCCTTGATGGTAATTTCTAATGGGTCGCAGGCTTCTACAATATCATCTAAAATTTGATTAGCCGATTCTTCGTGGGAAATATATCTTTCCCTATAGCTATTAATATAGAGCTTGATTGCTTTTAATTCTACAACTTTTTCGTTGGGGACGTAATTTACATAAATCGTCGCGAAATCTGGGTAGCCAGAAAAAGGACATTTACAGGTAAATTCCGGCAAAGTAATACTAATATTGTATCTTCTCCCCACACGCGGATTGGGAAAAGTTATCAGCTTACCTTCATCAATCTCACGTTCGCCATATTTTACTTCAATACTTGTGTCTGTCATTTATATTTTTTGATAAGGAGTACCGTAAATTGCGGTCTTGGGGTCTCCCCAAGGGTCGCAAATTTTCAACATAGGGAACAGAAATATAATCCAAAATCTAAAATCTAAAATCTAAAATTAAATACCTATTCACTGTTAACTGTTAACTGATTGTTCCTCTTCCCAATCAGGACAGCTTTCGTCTTCATAACCTGAAGGATGCATACCGCAAACTAGTAGATTACCGTTGTAAACTTGCCCATGATAGTTTCTACAACCAATACAAGCTGAATTTTGTTCTGCTGTGGGTTCAACGGGATAGGGAAAATGATATCCTTCTACATCCTCTCCTAAAACATCGTCAAACTCCCAGTAAACTTCTAAAAATGGTTCTGCTAAATCTTGTAAATACTCTTCTACTTCAGAAAGTAGCGTACTGTGAACTTGTTCGCTAAGTTCTTCCGTCATTTCAATAAAAGTATCTACTACTTCCGTCATTCCCGTAAAGAAGCGCTCTACTTCGTCCGATACAGATTTTACTATATCCGAAAAATCTTTTTGCCACTCATCCATAAAAAAATAGTCCTCACTCTCTTAATAATAGGACATTTATTTCAACGCTTTTACCGCGTTTTCCGGAGGGTGGCAATTACAAAACATAACCTTTTTACACAGAAAAACATTGTAAATAATACTTTCTAGTGCGGGTCTGAGATACTAAAAGTTCACCCCAAGAGATATTCTATAATAATAATTGTGGAATGTCCGTTAATCATTTCCAGGTAATTACTTACTTACA
>CAKZYM010000432.1 GCA_937884685.1 uncultured Calothrix sp. | reverse complement strand
TTCTCATTTATCCTTCCCCTCTTCACCCTCTCTCTTCATAGCTTCCGTAGTCCCTACACAAACAAAACTCTGGGAAAATCACCCAAATACAAAATTCATCACCTTAAACGAAATCCCTCTCAACAACCTATATCCCACATTAGGAATTGATAGAGCTTTAGCTTTACTTGGTGCTGGTGAAACTTGGGGTTTTCCTATATTAGTAATTGATACTGGTACAGCACTTACTTTTACAGGTGCTGATACCAACCGTAATTTAATTGGTGGAGCAATTTTACCAGGATTGGGTTTACAGTTTTCAACTTTAACTAATAAAACCGGACAATTACCAAACGTTGAATTACCAAAACAGCTTCCAAAAAGATTTGCAGTAAATACTTCCGAAGCAATTCAAAGCGGAATTATCTACACCTTAATAGCAGGAATCAAAGATTTTATTGAAGCTTGGTTGCAAGATTTTCCTGAAAGTAACGTTGCTATTACTGGAGGAGACAGAAATTTATTATTTAATTATTTAAAATCGCAATATCCTCAAATTGCAACAGAAATAATCGTAGAAAAAAATCTAATTTTATGGGGGATACAAAAAACAATAATGCTAATTAATAATTCCTAACTTTTAACTCCTAACCCCTTTTAATAAAACCTTTAATCTCTTTAACTATATCAGAAGTACAGGATTGAGCTAAACTATCTTTTCCATGAGCAATGATTTTTAACTCAGCTTGAGGAGTAAGTCTGGCGTAAATCTTGCTTCTTGTTAAAGCATCTGGTGTATCTTTCCCACCTTGCAAAATTAAAACCGGAATCTGTATTAAATCCAATTTATCTTGCAATAATTCCGCTTCAATTTCTGGAAACTGACGTTGATATAATAACTGACTTGCTGTTGGATATTCTCGCAATATCTTTCTCTGCTGCAAATCTTCTTCTATATCTATATTCCAACCAAACAACTTTGCTAAGGGACGAAATATCTTTAATAATCTAAATTTGAATGATGAAGCTTTGATTAAACCTCGCATTTTTTGCCAACGTTTTTGCAATCCATCAATTTCTACACCCTCTGGAGATAACAATACTAAACCTTTAAATTTTTCAGGATACTTTAAAGCACAACTTGCAGCAATCCATGCTCCTAAAGAATGTCCGACTAAATATACTTTATCTAACTTCAAAGCTTGTAAAAATTCTGCCAAACAATCAACATGTATATCAATTACATGATGAATATCGGGATATTCCGATTCACCAAATCCTAATAAATCTGGTGCAAAACAATGAAAGTCTCTCGACATAAATTCCATCGTCGATACCCATTCGCTGCTATCACACCAAGCACCATGTAAAAAAACTACCGGAACACCATTACCAACCTCGCGCCAAAATAATAACCCTTGAGAAAGTTTTCTCCGAGAGTTACGGAATAACATCGTATCCATATTAATTTAATTTAGTAGTCTAATTTAACGTTTTTGGCTATAACCGTACCGTTTATGACTCTAGATTTTTTATTAGAATAAATAAGTACGGCTACATCAGCAATATCAGATTTGAAACTCAATCTAAAAAGTTAAAATCTAGATATTTGTACATAGTTTTATGCCAATATTGTCAAGTCGTTTAAATAGTCTTGCAATTGGCGAGCATGGTCGTGAGACATTGGTTCTGTTGGTAGCGAATTAGGATGAAAAGCCTGAATTTCACTCGCTTCTAAAGTGTCCTGAATTTCCATTTCTCCTGTTACCTCCGCTTCAGCCACAACACAAATGGAATGTATTCTGGGGTCTCTATCCGGTGCTGAGTAAACTCCAACTAAACGCCGAATTTTTACTAGCTCCAACCCGGTTTCTTCCATTAATTCACGTTGAATTGTCGTAGGAACATCTTCTCCCCAATCTACCATTCCACCAGGCAAAGCCCAGAGACCGTTGTCTCTTCGTCGAATCAGTACAATCCGACCATCGGGTAATATCGGAATCACACTTGTCCCCGTTACCGGATGACGGAAAATAATACCTAGTACTGTTTGTACATAGCGCCATACAGCCCGTGTCGGCTGTACGACTGCACCAAATAAAGCAGCAACGTTCAATGTTCAAATTTATATGTTGTACTTACTTACTCTGACCCACTATATTCTCGAAATACTACTATCGTCAGATAGGTAGCTTTGATACAAAAATATTTGCGCGTCAAGCCTTATTCTAACGATTATCACTTTCTACAATGATTATCTTAGAATAGATTAATTTTACCATCCACAGACTTGATATTTATTGTGTATAACAATACTTTCTAGCCGACTAATTTAGAAAAAATAATTATTTTGTAATCAGCTTTACCAACAGGACTATTAATTCGGATGGGCTTTAATTACTAATTACTTGCATTTTTAAGTTCATCCGCTCAAATTTTAAATAGATTTTGTCCGTCAAAAAATATTAAAATAATCAAAATTTGAGAAACAGTTAATATGCTTTAGTTTTACAAATTAAAAAAAACCTTATAGATATTATTTTAATTTTGAATAATTGAAATAATATCTATAAGATTTTTTGTGTATTTACAATAAAACTTATTTAAATATTATTATTTAACTCAATAGTCAGAGAAGATATCAAATATATTACTAGTAATTATAGCTATGTTTCTAAGTATAAAAATATAAATTAGCTCAGTGCAAACTACTTCAAACTTTATTTTTAGGTAGCATCATCGCCCATCTTGTTATGATTAAAATTTGTTTCTTAAACATACAATTTTTTAATAAAGTATAAACTTCGTGCAAGCCATTGACATTATAAAAATAAATGGGATAGACTATATTGCTGTTTAAAATATGCTAGTAGCTGGACTAAGTTAGAATGTTATTAGCATCAAAAAATAGATAACTAGAAACTATCTATATAATGCCTACCAGCAAGTTAGACGTTGTTTATTAATGAGGTGAATATGGCTAAGCGCCGTAACCTAAAGAAAGAAAAGGCGTTACGGAACCAGGCATATGCCCGCAAGTTTCGTAAACGGACTAATACAGGACGTTACCAAAGAAGGTATCAACAAGGACCGCCGAAGCAAGACGAAGAACAGAATAATTCAGCAACAGATGATAATACTGGTGCTGCTGCAACTGACTAATTTTCTAATTTCAATTCTTATTTTTGAAACCTTTTATTTGCGGAGTGTCTGTAGTAGCGCTCCGCAAATATTTTTTATTGAGGGAGAGGGAGTAGGGAGTAGTAAGTAGTAAGTAGCAAGTAGTAAGTAGCAAGTAGGGAGTAATTATTAGACGGGGGAGAGTCGGTAGAAAATTATTAATTATTAGTTATTAATTCCTAACTCCTAATTCTTAACTCCTAACTCCTAACTCCCTAGTCCTTCCGAGTAATTTGAGAACGAGCAATCTGTAATGCTTGATTAACCTGCTCGAAACCGGTTCCACCGTAGCTGTTACGTGCGGCTACAACCTGACGGGGTGATATAGCTTCATAAATATCTTTGTCAAATTTGGGATGAAGTTGTTTCCATTCTTCTAAGCTCAAATCTTTCAAAAGTTTACCAGCAGCAATACTGGTTTTCACTACCTTACCCACGAGATTATAGGCTTCTCGGAACGGAACACCACGGGCTGCAAGATAATCTGCTACATCGGTAGCGTTAGAAAAATCTTCTGCTACAGCTTCCGCTAATCGTTGATTGCGAAATTCCAAACCTTCTCTAAGCAGAATCGTCATTGCTGACAAACAAGCTTTAACTGTATTGACCCCATCAAATAAACCTTCTTTGTCTTCTTGCAGGTCTTTGTTGTAAGCCAGTGGTAATCCCTTCATCATTACCAGCATTGCTTGGAGATGACCAAATACTCTGCCAGTTTTACCTCGAACCAATTCCGGTACATCGGGATTTTTCTTTTGAGGCATTATACTCGAACCCGTAGCGCAGCTATCTTTAAGAGTGACAAAACCGAATTCTTCGGAAGACCATAAAATTACCTCTTCTGATAAACGGCTCAAATGAACCATTATCAAACTAGCAGCATTCAAAAATTCAATAGCAAAATCTCTGTCACTAACTCCATCAAGGCTGTTGTCGTAAACCTTGTCAAAATTTAATAGTTGAGCGCTGTAATGTCTATCAATAGGGAAAGTAGTTCCCGCTAAAGCACCGCAACCCAAAGGTGAAATATTTACACGTTTATAAACATCTCCCAAACGTTCCCAATCTCGTTGCGACATTTGGAAATAAGCCAAGAGATGATGAGCAAGACTTAGAGGTTGAGCGCGTTGTAGATGAGTATAGCCAGGAATCAAAGTTTCAACGTTTTTTTCCGCTATATCAAGCAAAACCGTTTGAAATTCCCGCAATTTTTGACGGATTTGCTGAATTTGTTCGCGTAAATAAAGTCTTGTATCCGTACCTACTTGGTCATTACGAGAACGTCCGGTATGCAACTTTTTGCCGACATCGCCAACAATTTCCACTAAACGATGTTCGACAGCAAAATGCACATCTTCCGAATCGACATCTGGATTAAAATTACCATTCTGATATTCCCGACGAATTTGTTCTAAACCAGCAACCAACCGCTCCCCTTCTTCGGTCGAAATAATCTCACACTTAGCCAGCATCTTGGCATGAGCAACCGAACCAGTTAAATCATATTCAATTAATTCAATGTCGAAACTAATGCTGGCATTGAAACGAGTAATAGTAGGATGCAACGCTGATTCAAACCGCTGACTCCAAGTTTGCTGTGTCATAGGGAATTGGGAATTGGGCATGGGGGATTGGTAATTGGTAATTGGTAATTGGTAATTCCTAACTCATAACTATCGAATCCAAAATCCAAAATCCTAAATCCTAAATCGTATTACCCGTAGCTTGTTAAATTACGAATTATATAACCAATTACTAAACCAATTAAAAGTGCCCAAATCTGACCTGTTTCAACAAAGTTATTCCAGGCTTTTTGTGCTTGACCCAAAAGGTCTGGGTCGTTGACAGTTTGGGCTATCACAGTCCAGTTTACAGGTAATTTGCTCTGAGCATTAACAGTATTTGATAATAAAATTGTTGTCCACAAGCTGATAGTAAACCCACCCAAGAGCGACCAAAGTTTCATTTTTAACTTTCGCATTAGTTAGCATCACTGTGATAGCCCAAAGAGATAAATTATGACATCCGTAATTTCTCGGCTGACCGCAAAATTTGCCCTGCTAAAACAGCTGCACCAAATCCATTATCAATATTTACTACTCCGATACCCGCTGCACAAGAGTTAAGCATTGTTAATAAAGGTGCTAATCCACCAAAGCTGGCTCCATAACCAATACTGGTCGGTACGGCAATTACTGGACAGTCCGCTAAACCTGCGACAACACTTGGTAAAGCTCCTTCCATTCCTGCAACAACAATTAATACCGATGCCGATTCAATAACGTGACGATTATTTAACAAGCGGTGGATTCCCGCTACACCCACATCCCATAACCGAGTCACCTGAAAACCAGAAAGTTCTGCGGTAACTGCTGCTTCTTCTGCAACCGGTAAATCAGCAGTTCCAGCAGTAAGAATACCAATTGTACCGGAGTATCGAACTTCAACAGTAGAGGGAAGAACAGCACAGATACGAGCAGACTCGTAGTAACGTAAATTTCTCACCTTGGGTTGCAGACAAGCGTAGACTTCCAGAGTAATCCGAGTTGCCATCACAACTTGATTTTGTTGAGACATTACCCCCATAATCCGAGCAATTTGTTCGGGGGTTTTATCTTGACCCCAAATGACTTCGGGAAAACCAGTTCTTAAAGAGCGGTGGTGGTCAATTTTTGCAAAATCTCCTACAGATTCGTAGGCTAAATCCTTTAATTGAGAAAACGCAGCATCGGTAGACAAACTACCATCAGCAACTGCATTTAATAGGGATTGTAGGGCTTTTTCATCGGTCATAAGTATAATTCGTAATTCGTAATTCGTAATTCGTAATTATTAATGGGTAATTGGTAATTGGTAATTGATAGAAAATAGTAGATAGGGAGCAAGATGCTCCCACTACTAATTTAATAACTGATAACTGATAACTGTTCACTGTTCACTGTTAACTGTTCACTGTTCGCTGATTTTAACTTCTTCGATATTCCAAAAAGCACCACCGATTGCATTGAATTTAGTATCTTCAATTTTGTTACGCATGGCTGCTAATGAGAGGGAATTAACTAAATAGATGAAGGGTAAATTTTCCTGTGTAATTTGTTGGGTTTCTGCGTATATTTCTTTGACTTTCTCTTCATCTAATTCCTGTGCTGCTTTAACATAAAGTCTGGCAATTTCTTTTTCCCAAGGAGAAACTTCCCAACCTTCAATTGGCTTTTGTCCGGCTTGTGGTTTTTGATTAAACATATGCAATCCAGCGTCAGGTTTCCATACGTTTGCACCATCGTTTGGTTCTAATCCACCCGTTAAACCTAATAATGCCATTTCAAAGTCTAAACTATTGGAAATTTTATCTAAATAAGTATTCCAAGCAAGGGGAGTAAAATCAACTTGAATACCAATTTTACTCAAATCCGATTTGATTTGCGCTCCCATTGCTTCACGGATTTTATTACCAGAATTAGTTAGTAAAGTGAAACGAACGCGATTTCCATCTTTGTCTAATAATTGACCTTGAGAATTAGATTTAAATCCGGCTTTTTTGAGTAATTCTCGCGATTTATCTAAGCTATAATCGTAAACTTTTAAGCCTTCTTCTGGAGGTAGATAATAAGGACTTTGTACGGAAACCGGCGAATTTTGCGTTTTACCTAAACCTCGATATGTATTGTTAATCATAGTTTCGCGGTCGATAGCGTAAGCTATAGCTTGGCGAAAATCTTTTGAATTAAACCACTTTGATTTGATGGGATTAACCAAAGGTTTACCGTTTCTGCTGCCTTTATTTAAATTAAAAAATACAAAAGATGTACCGGTCGCAGGACCACCATTTTCTATTCTAAAATTACCGCGCTCTTCTTCTCGTTTGAGTAAAGAAAAATATTCTGGTGATACCCCCATATAATCCAAACTACCGGAACGAAATTGTAGTAAGGAAGTATCTTGAGATTCGACAATTTCCCAGTTAATTTTATCAATTAATGGTTTATCTTTTTTCCGGTAATAAGGATTGCGCTCGAATATTACACGTTGAGTAGGTGTGTAACGTCCTAACTTATAAGGACCATTAGTGACAATTTCATCGACAGGAGTATCAACATTCCATTTTTGGATAAATAACGGCTTTCCTTCCGAATCTTTTGTTTTTACCGATTCTTGTAAAGCATGTTTCGGTAAAATAGGCGTTCTCATATTTTGCAAGAAAGGTCGAAAAGGTTCAGGTAAAATAAATTTGACCCTTCGCTCATCAACCTTTTCTACTTTGGGTAACACACCTTTTTCACCCATTTTTAAACCGTCTTTAACATCAGTAGGAATTTCTTCATTAAAGAAAATTTTGTTGTAGCTGAATACAACATCATTTGAGGTTAAAGGTTTACCGTCCGACCATTTTAAATTTTCCCGTAATTTAAAAACAAACTCTAATCCGTCTTCAGACATTTCCCAAGACTCAGCCAATGCTGGTTCGATTTCTCTACTTACAGGGTTTAGAGTTGTTAAACCTTCAAAGGTGTAGGCAAAAATATTCGGGGACTCTTGAGAAAGAGCTAAATTAAAAGTTTTCGGGTCGCTCAATTGACTGAGTATTAATTGCGAAGTTTCAGCCGCTTCGCTTCTAAAATTAGACGGATTACAAGCACCAACAAAAAGAGCCGTTATAGTTGCCAGAATAACTGGTAGACGCAAACGTCGAAAGTTGGGAATAATTGAGAAAAATCTTTGCATTTAGGTAGATTTATGAATAATTACAGTGAACAGTTATCAGTGAGCAGTGAGCAGGGAACAGTTATTAAATAATAACCAACCGCTAGCAACTAACCACTAACAACTAACAAAGCTACAGCATAAGCACAAATTCCTTTTTCTTCACCAACGGGACCTAGTTTTTCGTTGGTAGTTGCTTTGACACCTACTTGGTTTGGTTCGATTTTTAAAACACCTGCTAATTTTTCGCGCATTTTTTCAATGTGAGGCTTTAGTTTAGGACGCTCAGCTACGACCACCGAATCAATATTTCCCACTTTCCAACCCTGCTCTTGAATTAAATTATTAACTTTATCCAACAGCATCAAACTATCAGCACCAGCCCACTTGTCATCGCTGGGGGGGAAATAATGACCGATGTCACCCAAAGAAAGCGCTCCCAACATCGCGTCCATAATCGCGTGAGTCAGCACATCAGCATCGCTATGTCCTAATAATCCTAGCGAATGAGAAATTTCCACACCA
>CAKZYM010000431.1 GCA_937884685.1 uncultured Calothrix sp. | reverse complement strand
TGAGCATGATTGAAAACTTTGGAAATCCGGATTGTACCCCAAGGTTGAATTATTGCTGCTGTTGTTATTAACCAGTTTTCAATATCTTGTTGAAGTTTGAGGGGCTTGTTTCCTAGGGGTTGATTCTCTTTTGCGATTTGGAGTAATTCAAAGCTTTGCTGCTGTAATCGGTTTAATTGTTCGTAAGCGATACGAATATCTTTAGGTAAACCAGCTATTCCGATTTGGGAACTAGCATCGGAACTGTTCAATAAATTAACTGTTCCTCCTGCTTGATTCAATATATTAGCCGTACCGCTATCGATGACGGTAAACGAAGGTCGAGCGACTACTTCCGGTATCGGAATAGAAGCCCATTGATAAACTTCGGGTAGTTGATTAAAATATTTTTGTTCGGTGGGACCAGCTATATAAGCAATTGTGGGTAAGACGGTATCTTGATATAAGGGACGTAATAATGCACTAGGTGTAAATCTTTCTGGCTGCTTTTCTAAAATTCTTCGTAGTGTAGTTTTGGTGATAAAAAGATTGCTTTGTTGGAGCCTCAAACCTCCTTTGACCCTAACTAATCGTTGTCTGGTGCGGTTATTGTCTGTAAAAAATACTTGGGTAACGTCGCGGTCTGTCGGTATTATTTCGGTCTGTCCGCTATCAGCTAAAATTTGTCGAGAGCGTTGGAAAGCTGGTCGAGTTCCATCACCGTGGAATAATTCCTTAGCAATTATATTTTTAGCAAGCTGAGCAAATTCGGGTTGACTTGGGTCGAGAATAATTAATCCGAATTCGGATGTGAGATAGTTTAACCAGCGTCTGAAGGCTGTTGTAAAGTTGGTTTGTGGTTGATATATATTTCGCAGTACTCTAAAAACTTGTTGATTGTGGGGGAGGTTTGCGAGTAACTGTTCTATTTTGTCTAGTAGAGATTCTATTGTTAATCCTAGTTTTGTAGAAGCGACGGAACGGTTAGTTTTAGGTAGATTAAGGTTGAGGATTTCGGGTTCCGGACGTTTATTTAAGATTTTGACCTGTTGAACTTCTTCTATATCGTGGTCGTAATTTGCCATCCAAAATACGGGAACTGCTGGTATACCTTGCTCTGATAAGTTTCTCGCTAATTTAATCGCTCCCAAAGCTTTGTAAAGGGTGTAAACCGGGCCACCTAATATTCCGACTTGTTGTCCGGTGACTACTGTAACTGTTTGTGAATCTCGGAGTTTATCAATATTAGCTTTTACTTCCTGTGAATTTCCCCAGGTTTCTGCTTGTTGTTTTAATAATTCTACTAATTGATTTCGGGGATAATCTCGTTGTTGGATTGAGTTATAAGTGGAATTCCAATCTCGGTTTGATGTCTGGAATTTGACCTCACCCCTTCCCCTCTCCTTGTCAAGGAGAGGGGTATCCCATCTTCTGGTTTCCCTATTAAGTAAAGAATTGTCCAAATAATTTTGTTCCTTTCCCCTCTCCTTGACAGGTTGAGGGGTTTCCGTTAGCGTTAGCGAAGCGTGTCTGAAAGACATAGCGTGTCCAGAGGACATGAGGACGGGGTGAGGTGATTTTAAAGGAATTGCTGTAATTAAATTGCTACAACATCGTGTTTGAAGGATTTGTATTGTTTCAAAGTTAGCCTGGGAATTATCGGATTTAAGAAATGAAATTAACCTTTGGGTGGAATATTGCTGCGTTTGATGAGCTTGAATAGCTTTTAATTTCAATTCTTTGTTAATTTCAATTTTCCTAATCCTTTCTTTAATATCACTATCTCTAGATTCGGGAATAATTGTCTGATGTTCGTCAACTGCCCAGGGTAATAATTTGGGGTAATCTGGAAGAATATATTTTGGGTCTGCTGCGAGATGAAATGCAACTAGAGCAGCTACTCCAAGTCCAAGATGATGTCCGTGGAGGGAATAGTTAGGGTCAACTTCTGGATGTAGAGTTAATAAAATTCGTGGCCGATGTTTGCGGATTTGATGAACTATCAGCGCTAAAGTTTCATCCAATCCCCATTCAGCGATAGTATCAGCAGCCGTTATCGGTATAGTACGAGATTTATTCCGATATTTACCAAAGTCACTTAATCCTAAACTCTCAACTCCTTCGATATTTAAAATTTCCGCAGCACTATATAATTCTTCCATTCTTTGATTAACAGCACCTCGTCCACCTTTACCATCGGTTGCGACTGTCAAACGGACTTTGTATCCTGCTGCTGTTAAAGCTGCTATTGTTCCACCAGCGTAAATTGATTCGTCATCGGGATGAGGCATTAATACTAAAATATCAGCTTGAGATATTCCCTGACGCGAAAATCCTGCTGTGACTTGAGTTAAAGGCAATTTTTTCGGCTGAATTTCACCCGCAGAAATTTGTAATTTTAAAGTATTAACTAAAAATTTATTCTGCTTTTCAACCTCTTCTAGGTCATCAATCCACTGGGTTTGACTAATCCCTTTCATTAAAGGTTGACTGACAACAGAAATCAGTTTAGAACGGTCAACACAAGCAGTTCGGTCAATATTAGCTAAAGATTCTGGTAAATTCTTCTTTTCCCGAGTACAACCAGCCACAATCAATTGATAATATACCGGGTCGTTGCTATCCCCGTTATCGTAATAAGCCAAAAATGATTGATGTTCCAGCACTTGGAACTCAAATTGCTCCAACATCCTTTCTACATCACTTGGATTATGGGGTTGTGTAGCTTGACTAAAATTTCTTTGTTGAGGAGGAATGTAAGTAAATGCAAGTATTCCACCATTCGCAATTACCCATCTCAACTGTGAAAGCGTTTGTGGTAAATCAGTTGCAAAATGAAGCGCTCCACAACTGATTACTAAATCAAAACTTTCCTTCAATAAACCAGCTTGATTCAAAGGAATATTAAAATCATGTTCTATCAAAGCGTGAAACTGGGGATTTTTAGCCTTAGCTGCTTCCAACATCTTTTCAGAAATATCAATCCCAGTTACACAAGCTCCCGCTTCCAAATAGGGTACGCTAGCTTGTCCCGTTCCCACACCAATATCAAGTACTCGTAAATTACCCTTCGGAAGAGCATGACCTAAAACAGCTTTGAGTAAATAATCTGGAGCAGACCAATTAAACCGACTAGTCCGGTCATCGTAAGATTTAGCCCAAGCTTCATAGCGTTCGCGGGGAGTTGTCGTAGCACCTGGTAATATTGTTTGAGACATTTTGATTTTTTACTTGTAATTCTTAAGAAGTTCTAATCAATTATTTACAGCATAAACAAACCAAGACTGCTGTCAGTACCCGGTTTTTACTCTGCAATATCGAAATCTTGCTTAATTACTCAAATCCCAGAAAAAAGACACATAACCCTTATCTAGAAAGAATTTGTGAACTTTTGATTAGTTTTCTGTATTTTGATTATGGATTCAGAAAATGACATCAATATGACAATTATTTAACTTTGTTTGCAAAACTCTGTAATGGTTTGTAGTTGCGCTTCAGCGCTGTTTTCTGGGAAATTAGCGAAGACAGCACAACTACAAACCTTGAAATTGTATTTTTAATTGTATTTT
>CAKZYM010000430.1 GCA_937884685.1 uncultured Calothrix sp. | reverse complement strand
CAAACACAAGCAACCAACCGCTCGATAATCCCAAACGTTCTAAATATGATTCTAATTGTTCGATTCCCTGTTCTTGTGGGTCGCGTTTTTTCTCGCGCCATACTTTTAATTCAATTCCAAGAGTAGTAGAACCATACCTTAAACATAAATCCATTCTGTCACTACCGATTGCATATTCCCGTTCTAAGGTACCACCACCATTAACAAAGCGATGCAAGAAAGCCATTAATACTAAATGAGGTGCGATTTCATGATATCCAGTGCTACCTAATAACGGTTCACCATGCTGTCTCCAAAATTTGATAAACGCTTTTAGTAAAGCATCTTTATTTAATTCTCCTTCCGGAGTTAACCAAGTCGGTGCAATTGTGGGTAGAGAAGCCATTGGTGTCACCGTTAATACTCTGGGTAAAACCTCACGATAAATTGGATTCGCGATTGTTAATCCACCTTGGGGATGCATTGTACACAAACCCAAATCAATTACAAATTGAATATCATCATTAGGGATATCTCCTAATTCCAAACCTGCCAACATTGGTTCAATAATTGCTTTTATCCTTGGTTCCCGTAAGCGTTCGGTTAAACTATCAAGATGAGTATCTCGACGAGCAATTAATATTTCCTTGGCTTGTAAAATATGTTCTTTTGTAATAGCAATACTTCTATCTTTAACCAGTTTTTCTACAACTTCTTTGGCTAATGCATTAACTAACCAAGGTTGACCTTGAGTTAAATCAAAAGCTGTTGCGCTTGCTTCTGGTGTGAAAATTTGTCCGGTATATTCTGTATGCTGCTGGTATAGTTCGGTGACTTCTTCAGCATTAAAATTTCTCAGAGTTATAGAACTAACTTTGATATTAAAAGGACTAGCTGTGTTTAATCGGTCACTCCCACCGGATGCAACCTTATAATCGCGGACATCTCGTAAACCAATCAAACCCAAAGAAGAAGGAAAATATTGCGGACGATTGGGAAAACCATCACGTAATTGTCGTAACACCGAAATCAATGTATCGTCTTGGAGAGAATCGATTTCATCAATGAATATTACCAAAGATTTTTTTGAAGCTTTCGCCCAAGCTTGTAAAAAAGCTCGAATTCTGCTTCCCGGTCGTTCTTTTTGCAATTGATTTAAAATAGGTGGCTGTAATTCATCAGGTAATCTAATCGATATCGTATCGTACCAAGCCCCTATAACTGACGATTCTGCCGCATTCAAATCATTATTAAAAGCACTTCCCACTTCTACCGATAGCATTACTGCTGCATAACGTCCGGTCGCGGTAAGTTGTTGCGCTAATGCTAGCATTGCCGTAGTTTTACCAGTTTGACGAGGTGCATGAACAACAAAATAACTGCGCTGTTGGATTAAATCCTCCAAATCCGGCAATCGCTTTGTTGGAGATAGCATATAGTGGATATCGTCTTGGCAAGGACCTGCAATATTAAACCAGCGAGACATAGGGTGTGGAGAGTTAGCGGACACTTTGAGTTTAGATGATTTTGGGGGAGGGGATTTTTTTTACTTTGGAATAGAGAATAGCTTTACCACCATGATTGAAAACGTGGGTATAAATCATAGGTTTTGACATGTTTGTGTCGGAGCAATGCCTCAAGGGTAGG
>CAKZYM010000429.1 GCA_937884685.1 uncultured Calothrix sp. | reverse complement strand
TTTTAATTTTTAACTTTTAATTTTTAACTTTTAATTTTTAACTTTTAACTTTTAACTTTTAACTTTTAACTTTTAACCTTCCAACTGCCTTTACCAATAATTGAAAACCGCCTACCTACTATAGATAGACGATTTTCAAATACTAGTTTCTAATCAAATATTAGAAAAATGAAAAATTGGACTTTTTGTCAATGGTTCAAACCTGTTTTTAAATTGAAAAACTTAAATTGAAGAACCGAGTCCAGCGTAAGCACCGTAAAAGAAAATGCCTACAACAGTAATTACGCCCAATCCTGCGATTGTAGCGACAACCCATAAGGGAATTCTTCCGCCTCCAGACATGATAGTAACTTGCCTCCTAAGCAAAAAAGTCCAGTTAAGTCAAATAAACAATGATTAATTTATTAATTAATCCCAGCCTTTCTAAATTAGTTAAAGAAGTAGCTGGAAAAAAGAATCCCTAGAACAAACACAAGTAATAGTCCAAGAAAAAGGGATGTCCGGTTTAGCTCTACCGGTACACTATTGGGATTAGTATTTTTATCCATGAAAACTCCTAACGTTGAATAAATTGCATAGCCGCAATCGCACCCAAAAAGAATACGGTGGGTACTGCTAAAGTGTGAACCGCTAGCCATCTAACGGTAAAAATTGGATATTGTATTGGTTGGTTGATGTTATCTGAGTTTGTCATAACTTAAAACTACTTTCCGGTAAATACGTCAACTTGATTTTTAGCTTCAAAACGGTCGTTCACAAGTGGGACTTCTTGTCTCTCTTGAGTAAAGTAGGTATCTGGGCGAGGGGTACCAAATGCATCGTATGCTAATCCGGTACTAACAAACAACCAGCCTGCAATAAATAATGCTGGAATTGTGATGCTGTGAATTACCCAGTAACGAATACTGGTAATGATGTCTCCAAAAGGACGTTCTCCGGTAGTTCCACTCATTTTGCTTAACCTATGAAAACTTGTCTAATGTGTTTATTATCCTACAAACTTAAGAAAGAGTTACAAGTTGCAACAAATTCTCATAATTAAGGATAAATTTTTACTGCGAATTCACGACCAATTAGTCTCTAAAATCATCTTAAGCTTCAGATGACTCTATTGGCGGTGCAATATCAGGCTGATACTTCAACAGAAAGCCCCGGTCCCCGATGATAAATCCTTTCTCAGGAGACAAGAAAACAATTTTGTAAAAATTTGTTGCGACGTTTTCTACATCGCGGTCTTTTTCCCAAGTTTCTCCTCCGTCGGTACTGTGGAGCAAATTGGCACTACCTCCGCTCAACCAAACATCGGATGGAGTACGGTAAGCTAAATCGAGTAAACCCCAACTTGTAGATAATTCTGGATATTGAGCTTCTTGCCATTCTTCCAAGTTGTTAGGTTCGCTAAATTGTACCTGTCCACCTCGCGCTAACATCCACATTTGCCCATTCTGAGCAAAGCCCATGTTTTCTACTTTGCGAGAACTGTTGCGGTTGTGTTGAACCCAAGCATTTTGTCCTGGTGCCCAAGTAGAATAAAAATTTCCTTTACCGGAAACAGCGATATATCTACCATCTTTAGAACGCTCGATATTACGTACAACACCTACAGATTCTGCTACTTGGGCTTTCCAGTTTTTACCAGCATCTGTAGTTCTATATATTGCTCCAACATCGGTAGCCATTTCAGCTTTGTTATCACCAAAAGCCACAATATTTACCGGATTACCAGGCAATTTGTCACTCAAAGGAATACTCGTCCAAGTTTTGCCTTCATCGGTGGTATGTAGCAGTACAGAAGGTTCCGCAGCTATCCAGCCTTCATTTCCATCAAAATCGACTGCGTTAAAACGGTAATTTTCATCACCAACCTGCAACGCAATCGGATTCCAGGTTTCACCAGCATCTTTTGTTTCTAGAAGGGTAGCTTTATTACCCACAATGAAACCGTGTTTGGGGTCATCTGTAAAAGCAATATCAAACAGCTTGGCATCGGTAGGTAAGGAAATTACTTCCCAAGGGTTATAACTCATGGAAGGAACGCTACTGCATCCTACACAGAGGAGTACAACCACCAACAAAGCTAATATTCGTTGGCAAATTCTCATAATTGGCAACATTTCTATCAGTTTACTTTTGATTAATTTTCTTAAGAAGGCGTATTGAAAGCTTCGGTAGCTGCAAATGAATTATGTGCTTAGCTTTACATAACGAGTTACTTATTTTAAGCCATACAGACTAATAAAAAACAAGAAACCCAAAGCCAATGCACCAAATATCAAAAGATTTTTTTGACCGGGGGTTAGTGTATTAACGCCAAATCCGTAGCCGAGATTCTCCGAAAAACCAGAAGCAGTCCCAGCCGGACCAACGTTTTCAAATGCTTTCTTTTTAGCCGTACATACAGGACAGCGCCAAGTGATGGGCAATTCTGCAAAAGCAGTATTGGCTGTAATATTACGACTGTCGTCTCCTTTTTCAGGTTCGTAGACGTAACCACAGGCACGACACTCGTAACGGTCTAACTCAGTACTTTCAACAATTTGTTCGCTTTGTTCGGTCATAAGGCCATCAGGGGGCAAAGCTTAAATATACGTTAAAAATTATGACATAATTGGCGGGTATTTCTATGAAAAACGAAAACTAATCAAATCCTCCAAGTGTTTGTTTTCTAAGTTCCAGAACCGTCAAATCGATATAATGTATAGATGTAAAAGAAAATTACGAAAATTAGCTCAATAACGGATTTGTATTTATTGTGTTTGTCCTAAGCGGTTACGAATACCTTCTAGGCTTCTTGATATTGTGCAGCCTGGTACCTGCACTAGCTTTGTCTGCTTCTAAACTTTTGCGACCAAGCGGTCGCAGCCCCGAAAGAGTTACGACTTATGAATCGGGCATGGAACCCATTGGTGGAGCCTGGATTCAGTTCAATATTCGCTACTATATGTTTGCGCTGGTGTTCGTGGTCTTTGATGTTGAGACCGTGTTCTTATATCCTTGGGCAGTAGCTTTCCATCGTCTGGGTTTACTCGCTTTTATTGAAGCGCTTGTTTTTATAGCAATTCTTGTAATTGCCCTAGTGTACGCATGGCGTAAAGGAGCTTTGGAATGGTCTTAGATAATACGAAAGGCATAGGACAAAATCAAGAACGTATTCTCAATCCGGTACAGCGTCCCGGCGTTACTCAAGAGTTATCGGAAAATGTCATTTTAACTACCGTTGATGACCTCTACAACTGGGCACGGCTTTCTAGTTTGTGGCCTTTATTATTCGGTACTGCTTGCTGCTTTATTGAATTTGCCGCTTTAATTGGTTCTCGATTCGATTTTGACCGTTTTGGTTTAATTCCTCGTTCTAGTCCCCGTCAGGCTGACTTAATTATTACTGCTGGTACGATCACAATGAAGATGGCACCCCAGCTAGTGCGTCTTTACGAACAAATGCCAGAACCCAAGTATGTTATTGCTATGGGTGCTTGCACGATTACCGGCGGTATGTTCAGCGTTGATTCTCCTACAGCAGTCAGAGGAGTAGATAAGTTAATTCCGGTAGATGTTTATTTACCCGGTTGTCCTCCACGTCCGGAAGCAATTATTGACGCGATTATTAAATTGCGGAAAAAGATTGCTGATGATTCCATGCAAGAGCGGGGTCAGATTAAACAAACCCATCGCTATTACAGCACCACTCACAGCATGAAGCCAGTAGATGAAATCCTTACTGGTGAGTATTTACGTTCCGAGACTCGTATGGCTCCACCGAAGGAATTAACCGAAAGCATTGGTATGCCAGTACCACCTGCTTTATTGATTTCTAAAAAGCAAGAGGAGGTAGAACGTGGCTGAAGAATCAAAACCAGCAGCAGCAGAGGAACAGACCCCTGTAGAAGCGGGTAAAGTTTCTAAATGGCTAAGTGAAAACGAATTTGCTCACGAGTCTTTAGAAGCAGACCATGCTGGAATCGAAATTATTAAGGTAGAAGCCGATTTTCTCCTACCAATTTGTACTGCTTTGTATGCTTACGGGTTTAATTATCTTCAGTGTCAATGCGGTATTGATATGGGTCCTGGAGAGCAATTAGTCAGCATGTACCATTTGGTAAAAGTCAGTGATAATGCCGATAATCCTGAAGAAGTACGTGTAAAAGTATTCTTGCCTCGCGAAAATCCTACCGTACCTTCCGTGTACTGGATTTGGAAAACAGCAGATTGGCAAGAGCGCGAGTCCTATGATATGTACGGAATCAATTACGAAGGACATCCCAATTTGAAGCGAATTTTAATGCCAGAAGATTGGGTAGGTTATCCTTTACGTAAAGATTACGTTTCACCCGACTTTTATGAATTGCAAGACGCTTATTGAAGCGATTTGCGATTTCAATTTGTCAAATTAAATTACCCCTCGGATTTTGTTCGGGGGGATTTTTGTGATTTTGGATTTTGGATTTTGGATTGAGAGTTAGGAGTTAGGAGTTAGGAGTTAGGAGTTAGGAGTTAGGAGTTAGGAGTT
>CAKZYM010000428.1 GCA_937884685.1 uncultured Calothrix sp. | reverse complement strand
GTCGAATGTCCGTTATTAGCTGCTGAATGTCCATTCCCATTCGTACCATTGACCTTAGTACCATTACCATTACTCGCAGTTAACTGTTCACTGTTCACTGTTGACTGATAACTGTTAACTGACTTCCGATACTTCTGCAACCACTCCCCATAAGGATGACTTTTTGCAACTCGCTGCTTAATATCCCAATTCTTGAGAATTTCTTGGCTTTGTAAATCGACAGCAATCATCTGTCCGGGGCCAAGTCTACCCTTCTCAATAATATTTTCTTCAGGGAAATCAACCACACCAGCTTCACTTGCAACCACAATGTAGTCATCGTTAGTAATGCAGTAACGTGCGGGTCTCAAACCATTCCGGTCTAAAGTTGCACCAACAGTTTTACCATCACTAAATACTAACAGCGCCGGGCCATCCCAAGCTTCTTGTAAACCGCTGTAGTATTCATAAAAATCAACAATTTCTGGATAATCATTTAAAGCAGGCTGATTTTTATAAGCCTCCGGAACCATAATCATCAAAGCTTCCAAAGGACTGCGACCGGAGCGTACCTGTAACTCAAATACGTTATCTAAAGTTGCCGAATCGCTATTTCCTATACGCACAAAAGGTTTTAATTCTTTTAGCCTTTCCTTCCAAACTGGATGATTCAAACCTGCTTGTCTGGCTTTCATCCAGTTGATATTACCCAACAAAGTATTGATTTCGCCATTGTGACCCAAAAGCCGCATCGGTTGAGCTAAAGGCCATTTAGGCATCGTATTCGTACTAAAACGACGATGGTAAACAACAAAATTACTCTTGTAAGCGGGATTTGTTAAATCTGAATAGAAATCTCCCAAAACTGCCGAGCGTACCATACCCTTGTACACAATCGTCCGACTAGATAGCGAACAAACATAAAATTCATCCATCCAGTCGCTGTGTTGAGAGCGAATCGCTTTGACAATTCGACGACGGGTAATATAAAGCTTTCTCTCTAACTCATCTCCACTAACATCATCTGAGTGGAGAAAAATCTGTTCGATTTGCGGTTTATTTTCCTTCGCTTGTACCCCCAAAACGCTTTCATCCACTGGAACAACGCGCCATCCCAGCACCTGCAAATTCTCAGAAACCGCAATTTGTTCTATAATCCCTCGTGCTGTACGAGCGGCTGGTTCGTCACGAGGTAAGAACAACATTCCTACAGCAATATTCTTATCCGTCGCAACTTTCCAACCCTTTTCCTGCCAAACCTGCTGCAACAATTCCCAAGGAATCGCGCTCAATATTCCCGCACCATCACCAGAATCTTTATCAGCGCTACAACCACCCCTGTGTTCCAAACAGGTTAACGCGACTAATCCTTTTGCCAAGATTTCATGACTTTCTTGCTGCTGACGATGAGCTATAAAACCTACCCCACAAGCATCTCTTTCTTCAACTAACCACTTTTGACCTAAAAAAATATCTGAAAATGCTGTGTTCTTATCTTGATTCATCTGTTCGTTATTCATAGAATGTCCCCCGATAGCACTAATTTTCTTGATATTGTCCTGATAAAAAATATTCACCAACTTTATTGAGAGAAAACTGAGTCAACAAAACACCGGGAGAAAGATTTTAGCTCCTAGGTTCATTTTTTGTACACCCGTGTTAAACTTATCCCGTTATTTTTTTATGTGTTTATGCTGAATTGAGCTAGTTGCTAATTGTATCGCCCTACGGGTTACACCACTCACTACAGCAGGGGTTTCCTCCCTTGGGGTATCTCTCTGAGCCGCACCCTCTGCGTGAACGAGAGACGCTGCGAAGACCGCTAGTTTGAGGGACGGCAACCGACACCCCCAGCTAGAATCACTGCTAATTAATGGCTTACCAGTTTACTGCTATATATATTGAGGCTATATATTCTCTCAATTAACTTGTCCAAAATGCAAGCTTTGCTTATAGATACGGTTATATTTCGCCGACCTGAAACAAAACTCCTATTTAAACGTTCACTACTTTCAATACCGAAATTCTGCTAATTGGGTATCTTTTAGCAGCGTATTACAGTAATTGTCCATTTGCAATTATTAATGAATTATTTGTGTAACTTTTGTCGCAGTATGAACGCTTTAGCTAAGCAAACGCTACCTACAAATCTGATTGATGATTGCTGCCTATGCAAAACGATAAAACATTTCAATTTATCTTTTCAAAAATAAAAATCTGAGAAATTTCTGGTAGTAGAAACTTTCTTATTGACCAATCACTTAAAACTAGACCGACTTTAATTAACTAATTTTATTGTTTTGTATTCTTACACTTACATAAGGTTATTTAGACCTTAACACGTAGGAGCCATGCACCATAACAAGAATTCTTTCGGTGTTGAAAAATTGTCAAAAAATTAATTATTTGGAGTTGTGACTTAAGCAATATTATGGTCAAAAATTTTACTTTTATTCAAAGCAAAAACCGCAGTGTAATGAGCCGTAAAAATAATATTTTTGTCAAGGTAATGACTTTACCAACTTTGGCAATAATTCTTAATTTGACTGCGACTTCTATTACAAGAGCAAAGCCAACTCCCCCAAAAGTTCCAACCTATGGACAGTTAAATCAACCATCACTAGTATCTGCTTCAACAGCATTATCTCGGGGAAATAAAATATCCCTAAATGGTCGCACCTTACCAGGAACTTGGGTACAGCAGAAAAGTAAAAAGAATACAGGTCGCCATGTAACTTATATAAGTGATGGGGCATTACGACAGCTAATAGGCGTAGACTTATTAAGTAGCAATAGTCCCCAGCTACAACCAGTACAGTGGTTTTCATCAAAGTCCAAACCACAAGTTTTAAACGGTTTCTTAGACCAAGGGTATCGTTACTTAGACATTACAAAATTTGCTCGCAAAGCAAAATGGAATTTAGAAACACGAGGTAACACCTTAGTAATTTCTACACCATCAGCCAAAGTAAAAACTATTAGTCAAGATAAACCCTCATCTCAACAGCAGCGATTAGTTATTGATTTAGACCGTCCGACACCTTGGAAACTGACTGCTGGTTCCATAATTAAAAAGCCAAAGCCAAAACCCAAACCTCAAGTACCTCAACAACCATTTCCACGAAGCGTTGTTATTAACACCGATACTCCCACTCCAAAACCCAAGCCAAAACCAATTCTCCCCGCAAGAGAGTGGATAATAACCATTGACGGAGTAGCAAACCAAGAATTAGTAAAACGTTTTACTCCCGCTCCATCAAAAGTACAACCTGTAGCGCTAGACAATATTTTCAATAGAATACCTTTACCAATATCGCCGAAAGAAAAAGACGAACCATTAATTAAACAAGTCGAAGTAGTCAACAATCAAACAATCGTTAAATTAGTAGTTCCTTTCGGTTTAACTCCCCGTATCAGCACATTACCTAAACCCCATCGCTTAGTTGTCGATGTTCGTCCCGATGCTTTAGTCGGACGTTCAATAGATTGGGCCCCTGGATTGCGCTGGAAACAGCAGCTTGTGTCCTTGGGTGAAGACCGCTTTCCAGTAGTATGGCTAGAAATTAACCCCAGCACTTCCAAAGCAAAAATTAGACCAGTCGCTACAAATCAAGACAAACAAGAAGGAACCGCACCACTAATAAAAACAGCACGAAAATACTTAGCAGCCGCAGCAATCAATGGTGGTTTCTTCAACCGAAAAAATCGTTTACCCTTGGGTGCAATTCGTCGGGATGGTAAATGGCTCTCCGGTCCAATTCTCAATCGAGGAGCAATTGCTTGGAACGATTCAGGAAATTTCTACATGAATCGTCTTGCTTTACAAGAAAATTTAATAATTCCCAACAATCAAAATTTGCCAATTTCTCATTTAAACAGTGGATACGTACAGCAAGGAATAGCTAGATATACTCATCTGTGGGGGAATAATTATACACCTCTTACCGACAAAGAAATTATTATAGCCGTTCAAAACAACAAAGTAATTCAACAATATGCAGGAGCTAAAGCAGGAGAAGGCTTTGCTCCCATTCCGAAAAACGGCTATCTCCTAGCTTTACGTGCTGGTGCTACAAACAACGCCGCTAAATTACAAATTGGAACTCCCATACGTATCGCTAGTTCCACTGTTTCCCCAGAATTCAATCGCTATCCCCACATATTGGGAGCCGGACCCCTATTATTAAAAGACAATCAAATAGTTCTCAACGCTCAAGCAGAAAAATTCAGTAAAGCCTTCGCAAACCAAAAAGCCATACGCAGCGCCATTTGTACCACCTCAACCGGAAAACTGATAATTGCCGCCGTACACGACCGAGCCGGTGGGAAAGGACCAAGCTTACCAGAACATGCCCAACTAACGCAGCGACTAGGATGCGTCAACGCTCTTAACTTAGACGGTGGTAGTTCCACAAGCCTGTATTTGGGTGGACAACTACTCGACCGTTCACCTAATACAGCCGCCAGCGTTCATAACGGGATTGGGATTTTCTTACCGCGTCCGTAATTTGAGGCAGGGGGAGCAGAG
>CAKZYM010000427.1 GCA_937884685.1 uncultured Calothrix sp. | reverse complement strand
TTGTGATTTCAAATATATCCAAGCATTGCTTAAACCAATTCAAAGCATTTTGCCAAAAGCTAATATTGGCAGCTGGTTGCAAATCTGCTAAGCGTCGGTAGCACAACCCGAGGTGGAACATCACCATTGCTTTACGAATTAGAAAACCAACTACCAGGGGAGGAGAAGAATTTTCATTTTCTTGTGTTTCTTGTTCTCTCTCTCCATTGATTGGAAATAGAGAATTTGAATTACTTTTGATTTCTTCTTCCCAAAGCTCCAAGCTGCGCTGGTAATGTAATAATGCTTGGTCAATATTGTCATTAACGTAATTATCGCGTCCGAGGACAAATTCTAAACTTGCTTCTAATTGAGATTCGAGCTTGATTTCGTAGATGCGTTGTAAATCATTACGAGCTGATTCAATTTCTCGACGCTGCTGGGATTTGGGGTCTAAAAGTAAAGCTGCATTTGGTAAAAACTTTTGTGCCCCTGCTTCTATAACTTTGTCAAATAAAGATTGTGTTTGCTGCTGAATCAGATTAACTAAATCTGAAGCAGCCATTTCAAATTTGATTGTGGTTGCTGCCCAGCTTTTGAAATCCGGCGCAAATCGTGAAAGCGATGTTCCAACTTCATCTTTAAGCCATAAAACTATGGGAAAAGCAAAAGTATCGGCGTATATATCTCGTGCTTGGTTAATACCGCTAAGTAAATCTTCTAGGTTGGTTACTGATTCCAATCCGAATACCATTACTGCTGTTGGTGAGCAATCTGTTTTTACAGCAGGTATATCTAAAAAGAGTTCTGAGACTATGGTGCTGTGTAGAGCGGTGGTTGAGGGAGAGAGATAAACTTCTCGTAGGTTGACATCCTTAGTTTGCAAGCGAATGTTGTCTAATACTTGCTTGGACAACTCCTTGTAATTGCACCGTACCAGAATCAGAGAAAATTGACCTTTGGATAGCGCAATGGCCCGAATCAGCCTTTTAAGGGAATGCTGATTGGAAATGACAATATCCGTAAGACTAGTATTTTCACTCATAGCTGAAATATTTATATTTGACGTTGTGTCAATTCAATTTTGGATTCCAAGTAGAGGAACTGTTATCTTCCAAGACAGACTTGAAATTAAAGTTTGACCTTTGCAGAAAGTTGGGAGAGACAAATTAGGGTGAAGTTAATATCATCCCAATAAAGCATCGACAGATTTTGGATAAACAAGATTTATTAAAATTCGAGGCTGGTTTTAATCAAAAGACAGTAATTAGGAATTCAAAAAAATCAAATCAAAAAATCAAAATATATAGGTACGGTTATACAGGTAAATGCAAGCAATTAAATTAATTAATGCTATTGATTAAAGATTTTAAACAGTAGACCATCTATTGTTTTATCTGACTTTTAATTATTTGTCGATTTTTTGTGTCCTACTTGAGTTAAAAGTTCTTCTGTTTGATGTATGAATTCATTAATTAATGTAAAAGGTAAAATATGCCCAAAACACATAGATGATTATTTTTTACTACTAAGAAAAAGTTGCTGGAATTCTATATTCAGATTGCTCCCAAGCTAAAACTTTTTCAGTTTCGGCTAAAGCCGGACTGATGCCAAACCAGCGTCCTTTCACATCTCGATACTCAAAAACAAACATACTTCGCAGCAATCTTTGATATTCAGATTCACCTCTAACAGTTTGCTGATTGACAACTTCATAAAGTAATTGCCATTCTTCATCATCAATAGCTAAAAGTAAATCGTCGCGATAGTCCTTGATTACTGCTTCCAAGCAAGAGCGCTCGAAAGGTGGGTCTTGTCGTTGTAAACAGCTGTAAAGTAACCCTAGTAAATTACGAATATGACCGCCGCTGACTCTACATAGACGGTCTAAAGTTTCCGAACTATCAAATATTTCATTGACTAATCTCAACCTGATATCGGCGGAAGCTTCGGGAAAAGCCCTTGCTAAAACCAGCTGACGTAAAAGAGTCATTCCTGGTGTGCAGTCATCTCCATCTCTTTGACGGACTAACACCATGGGCAAAACTTTAGGAGCAATACCACCACCCAAACGATTTTTCAGCGTTTCGTACTCTCCAGAAAAAATCAAAGCCAGCGGAATCGTGTAAACCACATGACATTTGAGCCGACGCAGCTGTTCTCCCCTATCGATAAATAAATATTCTGGTTGCGAGCGTCCCGATGGCATTGGGCGCATGTCAACTCGGTCTAAGTTGTCAATAATTACGACTAGACCTTTTTGTCCTCTCATCTGTAGTTGTTTGGTCGCTTTATCCAAAACCTCTTCATTAATTGCTTGCAAAATACTATTGGTACGAGGTTCTAGATATTGCCTGAGTTGAGAGCGCAATTGCGGACTATCTTTAGCTTTGGCGCTAATTTTCGCAATACCTATAGAAAATTCTGCTTCTGTGGAAATATCTATAGGAGTTTGTAAAAAATCCCCAATTTCCTTGAATAAATTACTAAAATAACCCGGCTTTAACTTAATGTTTATCGTTTCTAAACTGGCACTGACTTGACGGGCTACACTCAGCAAAATATCGCTGACATCTATATCAGCCATATCTAAATCTTGGCTGGACTCAAAGTAAACT
>CAKZYM010000426.1 GCA_937884685.1 uncultured Calothrix sp. | reverse complement strand
ACAACGAAATCAAAAAAATCTGTTGGTATCTTATTTGATTGCTGATTCCAATTAAATATATCTGAAGTTACGAAGCGAAAAAAAGCATTAACGGGACTTTTTCTTGATTCTATATATCTTCGCCAAAATTGCAAACCCCGAAACTGAAATGCATTCTGCTTTTCTAATGAATAATAAGAGATATGCATTTGAGGGATTGGAAAAAAACCGCTGGTACTTTGCAAAAACAAAGCTAAACCATAAGCTACTGTTCCCGGTCCTGCTGCAATATCAAGGATGTTAACATTAGTTGGTAAAAGCCCAGATTCATAAATTAAAAACCAAGCTAAATAGACACAATATACATTTTCTAAGAAATACTTCATATAGTAAACGTGTGGAGTCAGACTAAAACGATAATCTGGGTCTTTTCCGCACTTTAAACTATTGATATCTTCTAAAGCATCTTCGAGTTTAATATCTAATTGTTTATCAGGAATTCTATTAAATTCTTCTTTGAGGTATTCAACTAATTGAGCTTCAAAATCATCAAATATTCTTTCATCTATACCAGTACATTGCAATTTATTTTCATCATGTTGAATTAAATTAAATGCTTTGTGAATAAATTTAATAAATTCTGGGTCTGAAGTTAATCTAAGATTACTTTGATTTTGATTTCCAACAGCTACTGATAAATCCGGCTTTTGTTCTAATTCTTGTAATGCAGTATTGAGTTTACTGCTTAAAATTTTTGTTTCTTGTTTGTATTGTTTTGCGGAATCTTCAAGCTGTAATTTATCTCTAAATAGCCTTTCTAAATATGATAATTTTGCACCAGATTTTTCAATTACTCGCAACAACTTTATTGCTTGAAACTTGTTACCCTGTTGCAAAAATAATTTAAGCTGAAAAGAGCGCCACCATTTAGAGATAAGATTATTCATAACCAAAACCGTCTTTTCCTTCCCTTATTTCTACATTAGGAAGGTTAGATATTAATTTTTCTTTGAATCTTATATAGCTTACTTTTTCTTCGTCGTACCACCAAGCGTATTTCTGCTTAACTTCTTCTACTTCTTCACGAGTTGTAGCAACAAGCGAACGATTTTGGCTAGGGTGAAAATTCTGAATTACGACTCTATCCGCTATTTTTAATTTGTTGATAAAAGTTGCTTCATCTTTCTCTAAAGTCGGAAGTAAAGGAGTAATTGTAATTGAAACTTTAGGGATAAAACCTTTATCAGAATCAATACTTTGCTTAACTCTTTGAATCGCGTTTATTCTGGCTCGAATACTTGGCGATCGCGGTTCAAAGTCTCGTCTCACGGATTCGCTACCGGTAGGAATACTCATATTAACTCGCAGATGCTTAAATTGCTGTAAAAAATCAATATCTCTAGTAATAATCGGACTGCGAGTTTGAATTACTAATATTGGACGATAAGGATGCATTACTTCTAATAAAGAACGAGTTAACTTATGTTGAGATTCTATTGGTTGATATGGGTCTGTAACGCTACTCATATAAATTCTAGGAGGTTTATGGGGATTTTTTTTGTACCATCGCTCTAATTCTTTTTCTAAAATTTCCGCAGCATTTTCTTTAATAATTACCCATTTCCCCCAATCCTCGCGCATCTTTGGGTTAGGGCTAAAAGCCGCAGCATAACAATAACTACAGCCATATTGACAGCCACGATAGGGATTTAAAGTAAAGTCATAAGCATTAATAAATCCACTTGCTTTTGTTAGTAAAGATTTAGCATTTTGTTCGTAAACGTTAATATCTCCGAACACTTCTTTAACTAATTTTGTTGGAGTATTGATACAGTAATATTGATATGCTGGTTTTGGCATTATGAAAGATATTATAATTTTGGATAAAAAAAGATAGGTTGTATTTCTAAGTTAACCTACCCTACTCTATATATAATTTTATTCTAACTATTATGGTGCATTGCACTCCACAAAAACATACCCTACTAATTGATACTTTTTTACTAATTACTGGTCGTTGTCCCAAGATGCACGCTGGTAAAATAAGTCATATAAACAAAACCTTTTTCATCCTGAAATTGCTGATATAACTTATCAAAATCAGCAATCAAGTTATCGTAATCTTCTCCCGATTTAGGAAGATAAGAAACACTCATTGCACGTCCGATTAATCCAGTGAAATCTAATTGTTGTTGATAAACAAAAGAATATTCTTGAAAGTTTTGAAAATAATTTGTTTCTTTTAAAGGTTCAACAGATTTCATCTTCGCTTCTGCTGGATGATTTTTCGATGCTTCACGGATAATTCTGCTATATTCTGCGGTAAATTCATCTTTTTCGTCGCGAAAATTCCACACAACTGCTAATCTTCCTTTCGGTTTCAAAATACGCTGAAATTCCGCTAAAGTTGGTTCGGGAGTAAACCAGTGAAACGCTTGAAAAGAAGTTACTAAATCAACTGATGCGTCTGGTAAATTAGTATTTTCTGCGGTTCCATTTTTCCATTCTACCGAAGATGTATTATCTCTAATCCCAGCGTTTCTCATTCCTTCATTTGGTTCAATTGCAATTACTTTCACACCACGAGTAGCTAATAACCGCGAAGAAATTCCCGTACCCGCTCCAATATCTGCTGCTGTAATTGGTAAAGTGAAATTTTCGAGGATTTTATCAATTGCTGCTGTTGGATAGCTGGGACGATATTTTAC
>CAKZYM010000425.1 GCA_937884685.1 uncultured Calothrix sp. | reverse complement strand
TCGTTTTTATTGACAATTTTTTAGTTTATTTAAATATATTGAAATATTATATTCTAATTCACGCTTTTCGGTACTTATTACTTACTATTAATCCTATTTTACTTCCCGCCATTAACACTAACCACAAAATATATTGTAGTGGGAGCGTCTCGCTCCCTGCTAGTAACTTCTTATTCCCAATTACCGATTACCAATTACCAATTACCTATTACCTATTATTTACTTCCCTTGCTAATTTATCTAATTCTCGCTGCATTTCGGTACAAACCAAGTTGTAACAATCATCTACATAATCGCGATTTTTCGATGCTTCTCGACCATATTTTTCAAAAATAATTGGTTTACAAATGCGAGTATTAATTTGTACGGGAAAAGGAATGTTTGGTAATGGCCCGATTGCTAAACCCCAAGGTAGACCTAAATATATGGGAAATACTCCTGGATCTAAATTATATAACCAAGGTAGACCCATAGTATTGAATTGTTTCATTATTTCGTAGAAATCACCCAACACAATTAAAGTTTCGTGAGCTCCAACAGAAATTGCAGGGATAATTGGAACTTCTTGTCTTAATGCTAATTTGATAAAACCTTTATTACCAGCAAAATTGATATTGTAACGTTGGTTGTAGGGACGAAATAAATCATATTGTCCCCCCGGATAGACTAAAACGCTCGCACCCCTCTTCAAAGCTGCATTTGCTGTTTTCGGATGAGCTGCGATCGCACCAGTTTTTTCGCCTAATTTAGCAATATCGGAATTAATTTTCCAGATATGGGGATGCATTAAGCCATAGACTAAACGTTCGGTACCATACCGACGAAACCAATCGTACATCATCATAATCATATCGGGAGCTGCCATTCCCCCATTGTGAGAACCAACAACTAATACTTGGTCTTCAATCGGAACATTTTCCCAGCCATCGGTTCTGACCCGAAAATAGTGACGGTAAAACCATTCCCAAATTGGCATAAATGACTCAATAAATTTGGGGTCTCTTTCTTCCAAAGACCAACCAGGTATAGAATTAGTTTGTTGATTGCTCATATTTTTAATATATAGAAGAACGTTGATCTGGAAAATGATGATAAGAGAATCACCTTTATCAATATTAAGCAACGATTAGAAAACTAAACACATTGTCACAGTTACCACTAACCAATGAAGGATTTTAATCTACTACCAGAGTATTTAATATGAAAAATATTTCACCGTTGAACCAAATTAGAAATAACTAGTAACTGATAACTGCTGGCTGATTTATAGATACGACCTAATTTTTTTTCTTTGTGTGGGTACCCTAATGATATGCAGGTTCGGCACAATTAGGAAAATAATATATGAAAAGTGTTTTCAGTCGGTGGACTACCAAACTAATAATTATATCTACATCATTGATTTTAATCGCAAACAATGGTGCTAGGGCTAGCGACCCTGGAGCTTGTTTTATGAAAACGGAAGATGGTAAGACTCTTGATTTAGGGAGGCTTTGCGGTATTACACCAGTCAAACCAGCCAAACCAGTAGATACGGGGATTTATCGGATTCCTATCAAACGTCGTAGCGGTATGACTCCGATAATAGATGTGACGTTTAACGGTCAAAAAACCTTTGAAATGATTGTGGATACCGGTGCTAGCGGGACTTTAATCACTCAATCAATGGCAAATGCTTTACAATTAGAACCTTCGGGAACCCTTCGAGCTAGTATCGCTGATGGTTCGATAATTGATTTAAAGACAAGTCAAGTAAAATCTATTGGGGTTGGTGGTGCTATGGTTAATAACGTTCGAGTAGCAATAGCCCCAAAAGCAGAAGTTGGACTTTTAGGACATGATTTTTTCAGTAACTACGACGTAAAAATTAAGGAAAATTCTGTTGAATTTTACCGTCGTCAGAAAACAGCGAGCAGCATTCACCCAAAGGGTGTGGATCATCAGTGAGCAGTTATCAACTAGAATTTGTAGGTTGGGTGAAGCGGAGCGTAACCCAACACTTTACTATGGCTAAAGAATTATATTAACTCCGGTTTGTAATTACGTTAAAGCGCTTGTTCTGATTATATGATTAACACCCAAGCTATTAATACTATCAAAGAATATTAACTATGCATCAAAAGATGTTTGTAGGGGAGCATCCCAATTTTGAACAAATATTTGACCAACACCCTGGAAGGGTGTAGCTATACAAACAAAGCCCCTGAGCCGCACTATGTCCTAACGGACACGCTACGCTAACGTGAACGGGTTCTCTGTATACCTTATGTCCTCCGGACAGGCTTAACCGCACCTTCGGTGAACGCTAACAGACACGCTGCGCTAATGAGAGACGCTGAGAAGACCGCTAGCTTGGGGGGACGGAAACCGACACCCCTTTCCTTGTCTCACCACCTGCATGGGCTAGGAAAATTCTCAGCCCACGCAGGTGGGCTTTGTAAATGTAGCCCCAGGCTTTTAGCCTGTGGGCTTTTCACGAAATTGGGATGCTCCCGTTCCTAGTTGCGCTCTAGCACAGTATGTTGGCGCTAAAGCGCAATTACGAACGAATCTAAAGAATTGTATTTAAACTTGGAACATTCACCCAATTCGACATTTCATTAGATTCATGAGATTTATCCATTAACAACTGTGAATAAATTCCTTCACGTAAAGATGGTGTTGTGGATTCTCCGCTATCAATTGCTTCAACCCACTGGTCTACTACTCGTAAAAATCCGGAAATTCTTCCATCTGCATAATTTTTAGGAAAAGTTAATCGATTGGGGATTTCAATTTCTGCAATTGGTTTACCTACTTTAGAACCCCAAACCCGAAATCCATGTACGTAATCTTTTTGATTTTCACTAGCTAAAATTAATGTTCCTTCATCACCATAAACTTCTATAGCATGAGTTCGTGGTGCAAAAATTACCGCACTAATAGAAACTTGACAGGGGGTTCCGTCGGCTAATTCCAACATTAACGTACAGGTATCGTCTGTATTTACAGGTTTCATTTCCCCTGTGACTGCATCTGGTCGTTGGGGAATTGCGGTTGTAAAGTGAGCGTTGACTCGACCTACTTCTCCAAATAACCAGTGAATGTAGTCGAAGGTGTGAGAACCCAAAGAACCTAAAGCACCACCACCTTTTTCTTTTTGAGAATACCAGTTCCAAGCACGTTCGGGGTTAGCTCTGGAGGAACCAAACCAGTTAATTGTAATTAAGCGTTTTTTTCCAACATAGTTTTGAGCTAGTAATTCGCAAAATAGCAACCATCCGGGAACGAAGCGAAATTCAAAGTCAACGGTAGCAGCTAGATTTTTTTCTTGAGCTATATGGTAAAGTTCTTTAGCTTCTGTGACGTTTAAAGTAACTGGTTTTTCTAAAAATACATGCTTCCCCGCTTCTAAAGCTTGCTTAGCCATTTCGTAGTGTAGAAATGGTGGTGTTGATATCGTGACTGCTTTAACTTCCGGTAGCTGGAGAATATCTGTAAGATTATCGCAAGCGTGGGGAATATCGTTGGATTCAGCAATTTCTTTAGCTTTATCCAAATTACGATTGTAAACGGCTACTACTTTAGTACGGGGATGAGCTTTCAATCCGGGGATATGGACTTTTTTCCCGAATCCCGTTCCTACTACAGCAATACCGATTTCACCCTGTTGTTTTCTTGATGCAGCGGTCATAAAAGTAGATTATATGTGAGTAAGCATTAATTTTATAATTTACAACAATACATACTCGCTCAAACTATATATCGAATCTTTTCGAGAGCATCTTTCCCATAACTTAGTTTTATTGCTGCGACCCATTCATTTTCAAGAGAAAAAACCAAATAATTTTTATAACTAATTCAGAAGCAGTTTTCTGAATTTATTTCATGTTTAATAATTAATCTAATTTAAGGTTTTATAACATTTTCTGCAAAAGACTACATAACCAAGACTTCATTATTTCTCTATGAGAATTTATAGAAATAAACCCAATTACCCAAACTCTAATAAGACTTATATCTTACACTATTATCAATAACCGCCTCAGCATAAATTCTCTGGCTAAACAACAAAGTGTGATTCATCAGCTTAGGCAAGCATTTTAATACCTTTTAACGTATTTTGTATGTACAGCGGTAGGAATATATACACATTATTTAATAACTTGTAACTCCCTAAAATCAATATCTTCTGCGGGAACCAATACAAGTTTAGTCCCGTCACTAATGGTAATAGAATATTCATTAGCCAGTGAATAAAATTGCTGGGTAATGCAGTGGTACTGGGCGAAAGCTTTGCTTTTTGAGCTAATTCGGACTCTAGCAAGAGTAAGATAGCCAGAAGGCAAAGTTTACTCATATATGCTTGATATAGCTTACTATTATACAGGAAATTGTACTGCTCTTCTGTCAGTAATAAAATCAGAATTATTAATCCAAAATCTATTTACCTAATCGGATATTCTAGAAATTTCTTAGATTTATCATCATTTTTATATTCAGGAGTAATCCAAGGTGCTGACCTTGGTAAATGTCGCATCGGTGTGTAGTTTCTATAATCGCGTTTTTTAGGTATATAAGCTGGTGGCAATTTATTGTTTAGACCTTCTTCAACTGGAGGAATCCAAGGTGGTGGTGGTGGCATGGGTCTTATTCCACCTTTGTCAGGATTCACCATTGCATCCATAGAATTTTCTAACTTGATAGCATGATATTTTATCTTATGGATTTTACGTAATCCAGATTTATTATCGGTTTTAATTAAGCCTGAAGAGGTAGTTAAAATAATAGTAGATATTGCAATTGTTACACCAAGGATTGGCTTTCTCATATTTATTACTCCCATAATTTATAAATTTGATATAGCTTATTTACTCAGTTAACAACTGCGGTAGCAGTATTTTAAAAGCATTTAGATATGATGCTTTTATCTACACTTCTTATTTATAATTAATTGAGGCATATTTAATTGATAAAACAATTCATACTTTTACCACTAAAAGCGCTGAAAAATCATAAGAGAAAGATAAATATAAACTTTCATAGATTATTTTGTAGATAATTATACAAATTATACTGTATTCAAATATGCTCTGTCACCAGTACTTTAGCAAAATTATGTTTATTCGATGTATATAGTGTTTATCAAGCAACTGAGGTACAGTTTGAACTCACACCAATAAAACTGTGCTTTATTTCCCCTCTCCTTAATAACGAGAGGGTTAGGGGTGAGGTTTTTAGATGTACTTCAATAGACTGAGAAACGCTATAGTTAATTAGTTATGGCTTAATTTTTTATAAAGATTGGTCGCAATACGCTTTTATTAGGAAAATATACTTAAAAGCGATAGTAGAGAAAATTTAAAACATCCTCTTTGTGTTAGCTACTGCATCATTTCATAAGTAATTATGGATGTACCACGTTATTCAAAAAAGAAGGTAGTTCAAGGATATGGAAATACATTAATCCTAAAATGAGTAAAGTGTAAGCAGTTGAACTTCCTAGACCGATAAGTAAATCTTGTTTAAAATTCTTTTCTTTATTTTCAAAAAACATATCGGTAGCACCGACTTGCATCATAATAATGCCTAAAATATTTGATATCCAGTATCCGATAATTGTAAAAGGGATAAATAAATCTGGTGAAATCCAGCTAACCATATATCCAAAAAGATAAGCAATTGGTAAATTGAAAAATAAATCATTCCACCAAGATAAAGGTGAAAGCATATAGCCAACACCTATAAATAAAAATCCTTTTAATTTTTTTAGCATCGGTTAATCAGTAATCAGTGAAAATTGAACAGTAATTAGTTAAACTTATAAAGTTTTAATTAGTTCTTTGATTTTTTTCTCTAATTCTCCTAGAGCTTCTTGAGGAGATGTTTTATCAATGTCGTGAATTAACCAGTATTCAATACTATCGATAAATTCGGGAAAACGCTCTTTCATTAAAGGACGATGTTCGGATTCATCCACGGCTACAATTAAATCAAAGTTTTGGAAATCTTCTACAATAGCAGATTGAGGAAAACGTTCTTCTGATGCTACATTAATTCCGCGCTGTTTAAGAGCTTCGACAGCATATTTTGAAATTGCACCAACATTATTAACACCACGTTCGAGCGCTAAACCACGGGAATCAGCTTCCCAATTAAAATTGTTTTTAGTTACTAAATCGTTAAATAATTTTTCAGCAAAACGACTGCGATAATAATTACCCGTACAGAGGAATAATAATTTTTTCATATTGAATAATAATTGGTAAATGGTGAATAATAGGTATGAAAGCTAATAAAATCTAAAATTGTTAAATATTAGCTGGATATATAATCTTTTAAAAGGTAACTTGTTTGAATTGCAACAGTCATAATATTAATAACGCTCGGAGGCATTTTTGCAACCGAGCTTTTTCCGCGAACAGTGAATAATAAACAGCGAACAGTAGATAATTATTAATTATCGCCATTCGGGTGCGAATTGTAAATTAGCTATTAGAATAAGTTAAAAGTAAAAGCTGTAACTCCTAACTTTTACATTTCCTTTCCTTTATGCTGATATACCTCTGCGAGATTATTTTGAGCCATTTGCCATTCTTCGGGGTATTCTTCGCGGGTATGAACTTGTAATGCAGCTTGATAGTGTTCAATCGCTTTGTTAAGATTTTCTGTCTTATCTTCCTTAACTCTATTAGTATAAGCAGTACCCAAATTATTGTGAATCATCCCCCATTCATAAGGATATGTTTCGCGGGTATGAACTTTTAATCCAGCTTGATAGCAAGAAATAGCTTTTTCGATATTTTCGGCTTTTTGTCCGCGAATTCTATCAGTATAAGCATTTCCTAAATTATATTGAGTCGCTGCCCATTGTTCGGGATATTTAGACGAATCAAATACAGAACTTACGACTTCATAACCAGCAATGGCAATTTCTAAATTATTGACTCGCTGACCCAAGGGAAATTCCTGGACTAAACTGCTAAAAATACCAATAGTTGCAGCTATATCTTCTGCTTCTTCAATAGTTGAATCTGCGACAGCATCTGTAGCCCAATTTCGCAAGAATTCAGCAAAACTATCATCGAGTAATTCAAGATTTTTATGTAGTAATGGGTATACTGCTTCTGGATTCCCTTCGGTTTCTTCAGTAACTAGTAAAGCTTGGATTAATAATTCACCTTGATTCTCTGCACTAAAATCAGATAGTGATAACCCCAAAACATCTGCTAGCTGAGTAGCAATACTTACCAAAAATTCCGCAGCATCTTCATGGCCTTCTTCAGAAAACCCCTGTGCTACCTCTATCATCGTCTGGACTAACCCAGCATCAATATATTCGGGGTCGGTATCTAAAGCGATTTCTTCTTGTTCGCTACCAGCATTCGCAATTAGTTCATTGATGATATCGAAATATTTTTGGAGACGTTTTTCATCCATTGGATTTAAAAATATTTTTTCACTGCTTTTCTAGAGAACTATCCATAGGGTTGTTTTTCAAGAGTGAATAAATACAAAATAAAAAAATCATGTCCATAAATAATAGAATTTTAATTATTAAAGATTACCTACAGCAACACCATTTCACAGGATGCAAGGAAGATTACTATATTTATCTGGGAAAAGCTGGGTTCAAGCTTTCACTGCTATGCTCTAATTTATTCCTCTATCTGCGAACTAATAAGCCCGCATATTCAGTTGATTATGGCTGTCTATTTTGCGTAATTCAACGCATATATTAAATGGGAAATTACTTAGTATTTACATATTTATGTTTTTACAATTAGATTCTCTACCAAGAGGACTCCATAGATATATAAAAACTAGTATATATTTATTTTTTAATCAGTAAAAACGCTGGAAAACAATATATATTTATAATTCATTAATTATTATTTATGTGATGAAGTCTCTGTATATACTAATCTTAGAAAAATACAAATTGCTAATTAATTTACTCAAATTATTTTTTAACTTTAAATGGTTTTTACCTATTTGAAAAATAATCAAAATACTATATAAACATGAGTCAGAGAACAACGAATTTTTATAAATACAGAGAAGGGGAAAATAATGAAGTTAGCAAATATTTGTACCAAATTAGGAATTATTGCAGCTAGTGTAGCCACTTTTTCTACATTAACAATGAAGTCGGCTCAAGCAGGTTCTTTTATCAATTTTGAAACTGTACCTAATAGTAGCCCCAGTGATGACTTAGCTATTTCAAATCAGTTTTCTAGTATGGGAGTTAATTTTGGAATTGATAACGATGGAGATGGTATCGCTGATAGTGGCTTATTTCCCGAATTAGAAAAGGTTGGTAGTAGTAAAGATGAGAAAGATAACGGTACTAGAGGTTTTGTAAATGGAGGAAAAGGTGATGATGTCGCAGAAGCAGGATATGAAGATAGATTAGGAGACTACTTCCTGAGGACAGCAGGTTTAGGAGGAAAGGGAGGGTCGCTCTTAATTACTTATGATAAAGCGACAAAAGCCGCATCTGGAGAACTTTGGGATATTGATGGAAACAAAAGAAACAATCGTCCTGACAGAACTGAGCAATGGGAAGTTCAACTCCTTGGTAAAGATAATATAATCCTTGATAAGATTATTAGTCCTGAAGGAACAAGATCCAAGAATCATCTAGCCGGAGGGGAATTAGATGGTAAGCCCTGGGAATTCGCTTTTGAGCGTGAAGAAGCCGACGTTTATGGTATTCGCTTTAAATTTATTGGTAACAGCAACGCATCAAGTGTAGGACTTGCATTTGATAACTTCTCAGCCCGTTCCGCTGGACCAAATTTTGCTAAAGCTGTACCGGAACCAGCATCTATACTAGGTATGCTAGCTTTTGGTGTAGCGGGTGGTAGCTCTATACTTAAGAAAAAAATGACAAAAAGATAGAATTTCTTAAACAATATTTTTCAAGTATTTTTTTGAAAAAACACTCTTTAAATTTTTTAATTCCCATTTAATAAAGGGAAGCTTCGAGAAATAAAATTGGTACTATTTAACATCTTGCAACATTCTTATTAAAGCTTATTTATTACCTTGATATATATATTCAGGTAGTTATAAGTACTAATAAAAGTTGCTGCAAGATGTTAATTTTGTGTTATTCAGCTGATAATATCAAACTGATATTTACACCGTACAATTTAAATCCCCAGCTTTTTTCGTAAACCGCATGTTTTCCCGATAATCGACACGACAATCAATTACAGCAGGAACATCTTGCGCTAAAGCTTCTTTAAGAATGGGAACAAAATCGGTAGCAGCTTCAACCCGATATCCTTTTAATCCCATGCTTTCGGCAAATTTAACGAAGTCTGGATTACCAAATTTGATAAAAGATGATTTACCTTCACCAAATTGATTTTCCTGTTTCCACTCAATTAAACCATAACCACCGTCGTTAAAAATTAGCGTTACAAATGCCGTACCAACTCGTAATGCTGTTTCTAATTCCTGACAGTTCATCATAAAACCACCGTCACCACTAACAGAAACAACTTTACGGTTAGGATGAACCAATTTTGCTGCTAAAGCACCAGGAATTG
>CAKZYM010000424.1 GCA_937884685.1 uncultured Calothrix sp. | reverse complement strand
ACTCCTAACTCATAACTCCTAACTCATAACTCCTAACTCCTAACTCCTAACTCTTTGAGCTTAACTTTTCTTAAGGAAATTGTTATCAGAATGTTTTGCTTATATCTGCTTATATAGGAAGTAACGGACTAAAATCAAAGCGGATAATTTCGCGAATATGGATAAGGGAGGATTATTTCTATGTCCGATTTAAATCGAGGAATAATGAAATTTAAGGGTGCGGATACTCCTAAAGCTGTAACTATTTCTACAGTGTTGCTCTTGGGTTCGATTGCATTACTTATATTTTGGGCTTTACAGGTCGCTTACGCGGTAAACTAGAGAACTAGCTACTCCAGAAATTAGGGCGCGAAATGTATGACGGATGTGTTCAGCCTGTAAACTTTTCTTTACTTACCTTTTTGTAAAGTAATGTTGAGCCGCGTACACAACAACGATTATAAATTCTTGTTTATTTCTAAAAATTCATTCTTAGTTAATTTAGCTGAGAGAGAATTCTAAGGGGTGGGGATTTTTTTATCATCGCCCCTTTAGCCGTTTACGTTTAATGGTTCTAAAAATATAAGACTTTAGATTTGAGATACATCAAAAATCAATTATATGCTTGAACTCTGGGGTGCTTTATTTATTTTTATTGTCTGTCCGCTTTTAGGTGGACTACCGGTAATTTCCTGGATTACAAATGCTTTAGCAAAGCGTCGGTTGAGCCAAATTGGTACTGGTAATATTGGTGTTAGTGCTGCTTTCTATCATGGTGGAACTTTGGTAGGTGTTCTGGCTGTTTTGTCAGAAGCTTTGAAGGGAGTTCTTGCAGTTTTAATTGCACGTGCTTTTTTTGAAAGCGGTTCCTACTGGGAATTGATTGCTCTAATAGCCTTGGTTATAGGTAGATTTTGGATGGGGAAGGGTGCGGGTACTACCAACGTTGTTTGGGGATTCGCTGTACACGACCCGATGGCAGCTGCGTTTGTATTTCTGGTAGGTAGTATCAGTTTTCTGCTACTCCGTTCCAAGGAATTAGCAAAGTATGGGGTATTGATTTTATTCCCTTTGATTGTTGCGGTTCTGCATTTTGACGATTTACCGCAAATTACCGCTGCATTTGTTTTAGCGGCTTTATTGGCTTGGATTTACCAACAAATTCCCGATGATTTAAACTTAAAAGCATCTGAAGTTAAACCAGAGTCGCAAGCGATGTTTCAATTATTACGTGGCGACCAAAAAATACTTTCGCTCGATGATGAATTGGATGCTGCAATTGTAGGAAATAAAGCAGCTAGGTCTTCCGAAATGAAGCGTGCTGGTTATCCGGTTCCCAAAGGTTGGGTACTTACTCCAATGGATGAACCAGAGATGCTCATAGATTTTCTTCAACCTTCCGATTTATCTCCACTTGCGGTACGTTCTTCAGCATTGGGAGAAGATACTGAAGAAGCTTCCGCAGCAGGACAGTACGAAACTATTTTGAATGTTACGACCAAGGAAGGTTTACAGCAAGCTATTAATACAGTTCGTGCTTCTTACGAGCATCCAGCAGCAGTTCAATATCGACGCGATCGCAATTTAAAAGAAGCTGCAATGGCCGTGTTGATTCAACAGCAAATCCAAGGTGTATACTCTGGAGTTGCTTTTAGTCGCGACCCAATTACTCAAGAAAATGATGCTGTAGTAATTGAAGCGACCGCAGGAAGTGCAGCTCAAGTAGTTTCTGGGAGATACACCCCAGAGCAATATCGAGCTTTTGTAGTCAAAACAGAGAATTTATCTTCCGTACATTTAGAAGGTGAAGGACAAATACCAGCTGTATTAATCAAACAAGTAGCCTACTTAACCCGTCAAATCGAACAGTATTACCACGGTATACCTCAAGATATTGAGTGGAGTTATGACGGTCAAACCTTGTGGATACTGCAAGTTCGTCCCATCACTACTTTATTACCAATTTGGACGCGCAAAATTGCCGCTGAAGTAATCCCCGGAATAATTCATCCATTAACTTGGTCAATTAATCGTCCTCTAACTTGCGGGTCTTGGGGAGGAATTTTCGCGATAGTATTAGGCGAGCGTGCTATCGGTTTAGATTTTAACGAAACTGCAACTCTTCATTTTTCTAGAGCTTATTTTAATGCCAGTCTTTTAGGCAAGATTTTCCTACGTATGGGTTTACCTCCCGAAAGCTTAGAATTTCTGACTAGAGGTGCAAAAATGAGCAAACCACCTCTGGGTTCTACTTTTTCAAATTTACCCGGATTGCTGCGACTATTTTCAAGAGAATTAAGTTTAGAAAAAGATTTTAAGCGAGATTTCCGCAAGCGGTTTCAGCCTGGATTATCTGAATTATCACAAAAATCATTACTCGAACTTGACCAAACCCAGCTATTAGAAAGAATAGAATTTATCTTAGAATTACTTCGCAGCGCTACTTATTACAGTATTATGGCTCCCTTGAGCGCTGCTATCAGACAAGGAATTTTTAAACCAAAAGATAGCGATATTGATAACAGTGCTGCTCCCGAAGTTGCAGCTTTACGAGAACTTGGGGAATTAGCCGCACAAGCCAAATTAATATTACCCGAATTTGATTCAGAAACGCTGTTTGAGGATTTGGCAGTTTCCACACCCGGACAAAAAATTCTCAAAGACTTTGAAACCTTGCTCAATCGTTACGGTTATTTAAGCGATGTTGGAACCGATATAGCTGTACCAACTTGGAGAGAAGAACCCGAAGCTGTAAGATTGCTGTTTATCCAGTTAATGCAGGGGAATCCACCTCCAGCAAGTAAACGTAAACGTGGAGGAGCAGTACAAAGTCGCGTCGATTTGAAAGGACGAGTCACAGAAATTTATTCTCGATTGCTAGCACAGTTAAGGTGGAGCTTTATCGCTCTAGAGCGGAATTGGTTGCAAAGCGGTTTGATAAGTCAACCGGGGGATATCTTTTTCTTAGAAATTGATGAAATTAACAAGATTATCGGCGATTCCGATTATCCATTGATGAGTAATTTGACAGAATTAGTGCAAATTAGAAAAACACAACTTGAAGAAGATAGTCAACTTAATCCCGTACCTTTGCTAGTTTACGGAAATGCACCTCCGCTATCTGTTTTCTCTTCTCGTCCTTCCCTTGTCCCCGATGGAATGTTAACTGGAATTCCTGCAAGTCATGGACAAATCGAAGGTAGAGTTAAGGTGTTACGTAATTTACAAGCAGTTCCAGATGTCGATAAGCAGACAATTCTGGTAGTTCCATACACCGACTCTGGCTGGGTTGCTCTATTGGCTAGGGCTGGCGGATTAATCGCCGAAGCTGGAGGGAAGCTTTCTCATGGTGCAATTATCGCCCGAGAATACGGTATTCCCGCAATCATGGACGTACATAATGCTACCTGGTTACTACAAGATGGTCAGCGAGTACGGATTGATGGTTCAAAGGGAATTATTGAAATATCTAATGATTTGAGACCAGGGTGAAGAGTTAGGAGTTAGGAGTTAAGAGTTAAGAGTTAGTATTTATTTAACCTTTGACCTTTAACCTCTGACCTATTTCTATGAAATTTACCTCGTTAAACAATTTATCGTCAGAAGCTGTTTCTCATAATCCCGAAATTGAGAAAAAGGTGATGTTACGATTTGGGGATTTACCTCACCTGACTAATTTTTCTCAAGCTCGTTTTGCTCCGGGACAATCAGCATCCGCTCATGCTCATCAAGATATGTGTGAGGTGTTTTTTGTGGAATCGGGTTCGGGTTTAATTATTGTTGATAATGAAGAATTTTCTTTGCTTCCTGGTAGTTGTGTAGCTGTAGAAGCGGGGGAAGTTCATGAGGTGATTAATAATGGTACTGGTGAATTGGTTTTGACTTATTTTGGGTTGAGGGTGGAGAAGGTTTGAGAAGGATTTAATGTCAAAAAAAATATGAAAACAGAATTAAGCTATTAGTAATTGCATTAATGATTGGGAGTTGTAATATGCTCTTAAATATTAGACGTATTGATGTTCCACCGGGACAACGGGTGTTGTTACGGGATATCACCTGGGAAGAATTTGAAGCAATTCTTGATGAACTCGGAGAACATCGTGCATCTCGTATTGCTTATGACCGAGGAGTGCTGGAAATTATGGCTCCATTACCAGAGCATGAATTCGATAAAGAAATAATTAGTGATTTAATCAAAGCGCTTCTAGAAGAGTTAGATACGGAATTTCTTAGTCTTGGTTCTACCACTTTTAAAAATCAAGAAATGCTTCAAGGAATCGAACCAGACCAGTGTTTTTATATTGAAAATGAAATTAAAGTACGTGGGAAAAAGCGACTTGATTTGACACAAAACCCACCCCCCGATTTAGCTTTAGAAATTGATATTACTTCTCGGACTAATCCAAGTGTCTACGAGAAGTTGCAAGTTCCAGAATTATGGAGATTTGAGAAAGGTAATTTACAGATAAATTTACTGGAAAACGGTTTTTATGTGGTGTCCGAGCAAAGTAAAAATTTTCCTGATTTTGATTTAGTTAAAGTTCTACCGGAGTATCTTGAGCAGAGTAGAATTAAAGGTCGGAATTTTGTGATTAAGGCTTTTAGGAATTGGGTGAGAGAAGGAATTAAAGGTTGAGATTGACTCTTGTAACCATCAAAATCACTTCATTTAGTAAAAGAAGTAGCACCATTAATTGCAGAAATATTATTTTGAAGGCAATTTCGGCAGCTTCCAATCAGGTAAATTTATAGATGCACAGGAGTGTAGATAAATAAGCCCAATGGTTCAAATTGCCGAACTCCTTCGTTAATGAAATAATTTAGTTTTATCGACCAAATGCACCAACACCGTAGTAACAAAGATTAGTATTGCAATTAGCCATCTTAACCCGAATTCGATAAGCTCCACTACGGTTCGGATTTATCCTGATGAAAGGAGTATCATCTTTTTTGAAGTCAGAAGCAATTCGATTCCCAGCGCTATCGTAAAGTACAATATCTAAATCTCGACAATCTCTGTCGCACACTCCAACTATGCCGTATGATGTACCTGCACGCAGATTGATTGTAATATTATCGGAACGGTTGTCGGCGAGTTTATCTATAAAAGGTTTGTGAGTTCTCGTATAACCACCTAAACCAGCAGCAGCAGCAACTCCTACTAATTGGCGACCGATATCATAAACATATCGGCTATTATTAGCGTGAACTGCGGTAGGTGTAAGGAAACAGATAGCGGAAATAGCAGCTAGTGTTGTACGTACTTTAGTCTTAAGTGTTTGATTTAACATTGGTGTTTGTTGAATTCGATATTCTCATCAAACACTGCGGCGACTTGAGTACAAGCTGGAGATATTATTGAGTTAATTTATTTATATTATTTTCTAATTGTCTTTTATTGAGTACGGAAATATTGGCGGTATAACTCGCATCTTGGCGTAACTTCGTCGTTTTGTAGTTTGACCAGTCCTAGACTATATAATTTAAACCTAATTTCCGTTGTTAAAATTACGGGATGGTCGTTTGTAACAATTTCTTGCATTGCTTGTCCTAATTCTGGCTGTTGCTGCAAAATATATTCTTGCCGTTGCAGATGCTTACTATAAATACCTGCTGCTGTTGGTGCTGTTTGCAAGAAGTGAGCTAAATTTATGTCTCGGTTGGCTATTTTAAACAGAGCTAAACGTACCAAGAAAGGATGTCCACCCAGCAATTCCATCAATTCTAATACTTCTGTATCGCTCCAATTTAGTTGATGACGTTGGGCTAAATCTTTGACTTGCTCCTGGGTAAATTCTGGTAATTCTAATGCTAAACCAACGTTGAATGGTGATTGGTTGATATCGACTGGTACATAAGCTTCGGTAGAATAGGCGATCGCCAATCTTAATTGTTTCCAAATATCCCGACGTTTAGCTTCTTCGTGAACAGCACGCAATAATCCAAAAAAATCTTTGTAGATTTTGGGATATTCAAATAATCTATCAACTTTTTCTAAGCCTAAAACTAATGGTTGGTTGATTTCTGGGAATAAATAGCGCTCAAAGTAATTTTTACAAGACTTCATGTAGCCAAAGCGCTTTCCAGATTTCCAATGTTCGTCAAGTTGTTGCAGCAATTTTTCTAGTAATTCTCGATTATTTCCTGCTACTGCTTCGGTGACTGTATCGCAAAACCAGCGCAGAAATTTATTTAAGTCGGAGAAAAACTCCTCGTCTGTTATCTGAAAATCGATGGTTACTACTTTGTTACCTTGGTTTTCTGCTTGCTGGAGAATCCGCGTCAGGAGTGAGGATTTTCCCATGTGTTGCGGTGCTTTGATGCGAATTAAAGAACCAGGTTTTTTGATTTCTTCGTAACAACGCTGCTCAATGGAAGCACGTTCTACATAAAAGGGAGAATCTAATGGTACTTCCCCTTCCGGATATTCCAAGTAGAGATTTAAAGATGGGGAGTCGGAAGTAGCAACAGGGGAAGCTAAAGGAGACGAGGGAGAGGGGGAGCTATCTATTTTTTGTGTTTTTTCTATATACGCAATTGCTAATGCATCATAATCGGCAATTTCTTTAACTTCAAAATCTAATACCTCACAAAGTTCATAGAAGGTAAGATATTCAACTTTCCTACCATTAAGAAAAAAGTTAATTACAGATTGACTACGCTCTATTCTCTCAGCTAAATCGATTTGACGTGCAAATCCTCTTTGTAACATTCTTTGCTTGACAATAGGAATAATCTCTGTTTTTATTCTAATTCCGCGTGGCATAGTTTAATCATAAACATACTACAAAATTTAGCTTATAAGACAAGTATTTATCTGGTAAAGCAAACTACAACTCAATAGCAACTCAATCAGAACTCAATATTCTATAAATTAAACTCAAAGATAGGTACAAAGCCAATTTTTTATTTATTAAAAACTAAATTATGACGGGAGAATACGAGTATAAAGTTGGTGGTAGTTTAGAATCAGATGCTCCCAGCTATGTAAAACGGCAAGCGGATTCTGACCTTTATCATGGATTAAAGGCAGGAGAGCTTTGTTATGTTTTTAACTCCCGGCAAATGGGTAAAACTAGTTTGTTAGTGCGGACGATGAAACAGCTACAAGCTGATGGTTTTGCTTGTGCTGTAATTGATATTTCTGGATTGGGTAGTCAAGATATTACAATTGAGCAGTGGTACGGGAGTATTGTTGATAGTTTATTAACTGAGTTGAATTTTGTTGAACCGGAAGATTTAGCTGTATGGTGGGACAAATCTATCGAAATTTCTCCGGTGCGACTTTTAGGTAAACTTTTTGATGAGTTGGTGCTACCAAATATTCATCAAAATATTGTCATTTTTCTGGATGAAATTGATAGTATACTTCGCTTAGATTTTCCGGCAGATGATTTTTTTGCATTAATTAGAAGCTGCTATCAAAGACGCTCTTTTAAAGCTGATTATAAGCGGTTGAATTTTGCGTTGTTTGGAGTAGCCACACCTTCAGATTTAATTAAGGATGAGGAAAGAACGCCGTTTAATATTGGCAGAGCAATTCAACTTTATGGTTTTAAGTTAGATGAAGTAGCACCTTTATCAAAGGGTTTTGAGGAGAAAGTAGAGAATCCCCAAGCTTTAATGCAGGAGGTTTTGGCTTGGACGGGGGGACAACCTTTATTGACGCAGAAGGTTTGTAATTTGTTAAAGCTTGAAGAGGGTTTAGGAGAGAGGTTTTCAATTAAGCAGTTGGTGGAAAGGGTGGTAAGAAGTGGAATTATTGATAATTGGGAAGCTCAGGATAAAGAAGAACATTTAAAAACAATTCGGGATAGGTTGCTGGTTAACGAAGGAATTGCTGTAGCATTATTGGGTCTATATCAGCAAATTTTGCTTTCTAGTGAGATTGCTATTAATGGTAGTCCAGAACAAATGAGGTTACGTTTGACTGGGGTAGTGGAACAGCAGACAACATTAAGGGTTTATAACAAGATTTATGGGAATGTTTTTGATATAAATTGGGTTGAAAATGAATTAGGTAAATTACGTCCCTATACTGATAAATTAAAGGCTTGGCAAGAGAGTGAATATCAGGATGAGTCCTATTTATTGCAGGAAGAAGAGTTAGAAAATGCTCGTTTTTGGGCTAGTGGAATAAGTTTGAGTGATATTGATTATAGATTTTTATCTACAAGTGTAGAAGCAGAATTAAATCAAAAAGTTGCGTCAGCAGAAGTCAGACAAAATCAAGCTTTGGAGAAAGAGAAAAAAGCTAATCAGCGTTTGACGCAAGCAGAAGGGAAGACAAAGAAACAAGTTCGTATTAGCATTGTTGCTTTGGTTTTTTTAGTGCTGTCTGTAATTGGTGCATTAGCTGCATGGATAACAGCAGGTGAAGCTATTAGAGAACAAAATTTAGCTACTTCAAAACTAAAGAATGCAAATGAAGAACTGCAATCTATTACTTACGAAAAACAAAAAGCTGAGGATGCATTAAAAAAAGCCCAAGCTCAAGAAAAAAGTGCAAATCAAAAAGCGACTGATGCAGAAAATAAATTTAAAAAGGCAAATATTAATTTAAAAAAAGCGACTGATGATGTCAAAAAGAAAGAGCAAGACTTGCAACAAAAAGACCAACAATTAAAAATCGCTAAAGAAGAAGAGAAATCTGCCAACGAAGCAGTTATTAAAGCACAGGGAAATCAACAACAAGCACAGCAGCAAGCACGATTGGCTCGACAAAAGCGTCAAAAGGCAGAACAAGAACGTAAAATTGCTGTAGCTGGATTAACCATAGCCAAGCAGCGACAACAAGAAGCACGTAAACAGACGGAACAAGCCAAGCAAGACAGAGAAATCGCTCTAAAACAAAAAGAAGATGCACAACAGCAGCGACGAGAAGCACAAACATTGGCACAAACTGCTGAAAATCAGCGAAAAGACGCAGAAGCACAACTTAAAAACGCCCTGACGGCTATACGATTAGAACAAGCGGGAGTTAGAACGTTAGATCAGTTTTATGAGGGAGGGCAAATTGAGAATTTGGTTGAAATAATGCGGACTGGAAAGGAGTTTAAAAGTTTAGTTAAAGATAAACAATCTTTGGCTGATTACCCAGCTTACAGCCCATTATTTAGTTTACAGGAAATTTTGTTAAACATCCGCGAACGCAATCAGTTAGAAGGACATCAAGATTATGTCAACAGCGTCGCGTTTAGTCCCGACGGTAAAACCTTAGCTTCTGCGAGTCATGATTACACCATAAAATTGTGGGATGTGGGTACAGGAGAAGAAATTACTTCCCTGACTAGACATCAAGGTTGGGTCTACAGCGTCGTGTTTAGTCCCGATGGCAAAACCTTAGCTTCTGCAAGTTCGGACAAGACCATAAAATTGTGGGATGTAGGGACGGGAAAACAAATTGACTCACTGAGTGGGCATCAAAGTTTTGTGATGAGCGTCTTGTTTAGTCCCGACGGTAAAACCTTAGCTTCTGCAAGTTCGGACAAGACCATAAAATTGTGGGATGTAGGAACGGAAAAAGAAATTAAATCCCTAATTGGACATCAAAATACGGTA
>CAKZYM010000423.1 GCA_937884685.1 uncultured Calothrix sp. | reverse complement strand
AGACAGGGAAAGAGGGAAATTAATAACTCCTAACTCCTAACTCCTAACTCCTAACTCCCATAACAGAAGTAGATAAAAAACCATTATCTTGTAAATATTGAATAACTTTGCTCACACTTTCTTCAATGGTTTCTTGATTAGTATTACAAACAATTTCTGCATTTAAAGGAAATTCCTAGGGGTCGTCTATTCCTGTGAAACCTTTTATTTCCCCGGCTCTTGCTTTAGCATACAATTCTTTAACGTCTCTTGCTTCACATGCTTCTAATGGTGTAATAACATAAATTTCGACAAAGTTATTAGTAATAGCTCGAATTTCTTCTCTAATTTCTCGATAAGGACTTGGAAATTTGCTCTTGGGGAGCCATTTCCTCGGTTGTAGGAAGTGACGTGGAAACCCCCAAGACCGCAATCTCCGCTACTTCTTACTTTTTACTTCTTACTTCCGCGAAGCGGTACTAGTTCGACCATTTCGCGAATGTTCCCTTTCACTCCACCGACTCCTTGAGAAAAATCTTTGTCTTGTTTACGAACTATCATTTTAATGCCGTTTTTGGGAGCCATGACTATTAACCCGAAACGGTCTATTGTTTGCTGGGGAATGTATTCTAAACGGTATTTTTGCAATAACATTGATAAGACAATTTTGATTTCCATCATTGCAAAACCAGCACCAATGCAAGTTCTACTCCCAGCGCTAAAGGGATTGTATTCAAACATTGTTGGTTCAAATGTTTCCCACCTTTGTGGATTGAATTTTTCTGGTTGGGAATAAATTTCGGGTTGATGATGAGTTTGGTAAATGCTAACAAATACTTCCGTTCCTTTGGGTAATTTGTAACCTCCTAGTTCGGTTTCTTGAGAGGTAACGCGACCATTCCAAGGTACAGGAGTTAATAAGCGCATGCTTTCTTTAATTACTCTGTCTAATAAAGGTAATTTTTGTAATTTTTCTGTAGTTGGTGCTTCTCCATTTAATACGCTTTGCAGTTCATCAAGTACGTCTTGGGCTATTTGGGGATGCTGGGATAAAAGAAATAGAGTCCATGTCAGTGCATTTGCACTAGTTTCGTGTCCTGCTGCAAAAATAACTCCTGCATGTCCTAAGAGTTCATCTTCGTCGAGGGGCAAACCTGTTTCTGCATCTTGTGCTTGAATTAACATTGAAAGCACGTCATTTTCTAAATTATCGCTAGCGCGTTTATGACGAATTAACCGACGCATTTCTTCATCAAGTTGCGCGAATAAGTTTAATAAATGATGGTATGGAAGTCCGGGAATATCAAAAGGTAAAAATGCTACTGCCAAGTTTCCATTCATTCCCAATGCTTCTTGCAAAATCTCTCCGCTTTTAGCTCCTTCTTCACCTACATCGCTACCAAAGAAGGTTTTAGTCGCTATCCGAAGAGTCAACAATCGCATTACTTGAGCTATATCAACTGGCTTATTTATGGTTAATTTTTCGAGTACCGATTGAGTAATAGCAACCATATCCGAGCGGTAAGAATCAATACGCTGTTTGTGAAAAGCTGGCATCAAAAGTTGACGATGTTGGCGGTGAGTTGCTCCATTTACACCAAATAAACCAACACCAAAATGCTTTAAAGGTTCGGTTCTCGATGAATCATTCCGAGTGCTATACATCATCCCGGATAAGGGATATTTGTAATAAATATCGTGCTGGCTGGTAACAGTACGTACATTCTCTGCACCATAAGTAAAAACCGTACCGGGACATTCCGGAAGCGGCGAGTATACTTGAGTACCGCCACCTGCCGTCATTGCAACTACAGAACCATAAGTTTCAAATAAATCACGAGTATATCCAATAGAATCCTTTGCAAAACGTAAAATCATAGGTAAACGTCCCAATATTGGATGCACCCGAGGTCCAGGAACGTTTAACTTTGGTAGATGAGTAGCTGTCATTTAATTTGAAGTTAGGAGTTAGGAGTTAGGAGTTAGGAGTTAGGAGTTAGAAGTTAAGAGTTAAATTGGTGACTGTTCAATGTTCACTGTTCACTGATAACTGATAACTGTTCACTGCTTGGGCCAATTATTTTCAGCTTGGCTTAAAACGTAGGTAGATACGGATTGTATTTCTGATTCACTTAAGCGGTCTTTATAGGCTGACATATTATTTTTTCCGTATGTGACAATATTGGAAATTGCTTCAACGGAATCCATTTTATATTTTTTCAAAGCTTTCATTTTTAGATTTTTACCGCGTCGAATTATATTACCTCCATTAATATGACAACCCGCGCAATTTTTTGAAAAGATTTTTGCACCGTTCGCTCCATTGACTGTATCTGCTAAAGCTGGTTGTTGCAGATAAATTATCAATAATAAAACTGTAAATAAGATAAATTTAATCAAAATTTTCATTTTTGTACATAAAAATTTGAACTATAGACTATTTAAAATTTTATCATTTAATGATTATTTACTAATTATTGGCTGATTTATTAAAGCGGATATACTCCAATTATCTATTTTTAAGCATTAAACATATATCTTATGGAATATATTCAATTTTATTCACTATTTTCTATCTAAAGGATGTAGCACTCTTATAAATCTATACGTCACCATATAAAGGCAACAATATGTCATTAAAATTTTCTAAATTATTTGCATAGGTATAGAATATGGCTGACAATATCAAAGACCAAATTAAAACTGATTTACAACAAGTAAAAGAAACCGGACAGCAAAGAGTTGATAGAATTCGAGAAATTGTAAGACTTGCTGTTGGTGGGGTTGTTTCAGAATTTAAAGAAGGTTCAGTTGAACTTCGAGTACTTGTTAAAGATGCTGTTTCCGCTGTAGCTGAAAGCTTACAAGGAAAAGGTAGCGAAATCAAAGAAGAAATTACTGCTTCTATTGAAGGTGCTGTGGAAGCTGTTGACAGTAAGCGACGAGAAGCTTTAAATAAAACTCAGTCGGAAGTTAAGTTACTACAAGCTCAAATAGATGAAGAAGAAGATAAAATTCAGCTAGAAGTTGATAGTATTTTGACAGAGATTCAAGACACAACTCAAGAAAAATCTACCGAAGCTCAAACTGCAATTAAATCTGCTGTTGAATCAATCAAAAATAGCGAAGAAGCTTCTTTATTAAAGAAACGCTACGCTCAATTGCAGGCACAATTAGCTATTGTAAGAGCGAATTTAGCAGCCCGTTACGGTGGTGATGGTGATAGCGTACAAACTTTTTTGAATGATGCTAAAACCTGGTATGAAAAATCTCGTCCTCAAGGAGAAGAAGTAGTTTCTCAGGTTAAGGATAAACATTCTGACATGGAAACAAAACTTGCTGAAGCAGGTACTTCATTAGCTAAGAAAGAGCGTCAGCTAAAACAAAAATTAAGAGAGTTGCTTTTATCAACTGCTGACTGGTTGAAAGAGAAGTAAATCAATAAATAACTAAGTTAACAAATAGCTAATAGATTCTGCTTGTTTGATAAGGATGAATATTTATATAGAGACGTAGCAATGCTGCGTCTTTTTAATTCTGAAGTATAGCTAATTTCGGTTGAGTCTAATAGGCTAAAACCTCACTCCCGTCCCCTCTCCTTATTAAGGAGAGGAGTGTATTTTATTCAATTTAAAAGTCTAATTGCAAAATTATATAAACCCGATATCTTCAAGATACCGGGTTTATAGTCTGCTATTTTATGATTGATTTTTGACTTTATTTTTTTTATTACCTTATCAAATCTAAAATCTGTCTTGGAAAGTTTGGGGGACGGAAACCGACACCCCCAACTTTCCGCAAAATATAAATAATCAAAAACTAAAAGGGTGGACAATTAGCCACCCCCCAATATCCTATGTAAAATCTTTGCTTATGTGAGACAGGAAAATTAGATAGTTCTTTCCATTTCATTATGCTTGCTAATTGCCCATAAAGCGTGAATACTTCCAGGAAGCCATCCTAACAAAGTTAATCCGATGTTAATAAACAAAGTAGGACCAACTCCGTAAGTTAAGAAAATACCAACGGGGGGTACGAGTAAACCTAGTAAAAGTTTCATAGTGTTTTGACCTTTTGAATTACAGTTAATTGAAGTGATTTGAAACAAACCAAAATTTACAACTCTATTTAAAGATATATTTTGGTTTTCAATGAGAAATTTGCTGATTAACTAGAAGGTAATTCAGCGTTATTGTTTGCTTTACCTTCAAGAAGATTTCTTTCTACAAAGTAGTTACTGATGAAGGTGTTACCCAAAGACAAGATAATGGGACCAACTAAGAAAGCAATAATTCCGCTTACTGTGAATCCAGGAGTTAAAGCTGCTGCTAACCAGAAGCAAAAGCCATTAACTATAAGCGAAAATGCTCCTAATGTTAGTAAATTTATTGGTAAGGAAAGAATTGAAATAATAGGCTTGATTGAGCCATTTACTAAACCAATTACCAAACCAGCAACCATAGCTGATGGGAAGTTAGCTAGATTCACACCTGGAACTACTATGTCTACTATTAGCAAGCTCAATGCAGTTGCTAATGTCGTTAAAAATATACCTAACATAATCTTTACCTAAAATAAAAATCGTTTTTTGAACTCTTATATATATAGTGAACAATTCTGTTGAATCAAACCTCTCTAACAAGATAGATTTGGTTTATATCGAAAGATAGGTAATTGCGAATTAAAAAGTATCTTAATGTTAAGAAGTATTAATTTGTAGCTGTAAATTCTTAACTCTTAACTCCCAACTTCTAATTCCTAATTTCTGATTGCTAAATTTTGATTGATAATTGATGTATATAAAATTGCAACTTTACTATTCTTTATGAATCAGATTTAAAGTAAAGGGAAGAGTTATATAAAACTTGTTCTTGATGAGTTTGTAGAGTGCAATCTGATAAGGGATAAGCAACACAGGTGATAGTATAACCGGCTCTAATTTCGTTTTTTTGAAGAAATGTTTGTTCGCTTTGGTCCACTTCTCCACTGATTATTTTTGCTACGCAGGCAGAGCAATTTCCTTGTTTACACCCAGAGGGTAAGCGGATGTTTTCTTCTTCAGCGATATCTAATATATATTCGTTATCTGGTACTTCGATGGTGCTATCTAATCCGATATCTTGGTTGATTAATCGTACTTTGTAATTAGGCATTTATAATTTTTGATTTTAAATTTTAGTTCGTAGTAAGGAATTTATTCCTTAATCCGAGGACTAAAGTCCTTACTACGAACTTTTATTTACCGACAATTTCTGCAACTTTGTCAGCCATTGATTTATCTAAACGAGCGCCGTGAACTTGTACTATACAGGATGCCATGTAATTTCCCCAACGTGCGGATTTTTGAGCGTTCAAGCCATTAGTTAATCCGTATAATACTCCCCCAGCAAAGGAATCTCCTGCACCAACGGTATCAATAGCTTTTGCTGAAAATCCAGGTACGCTAACAACTTTTTTGTTTTCTACTACCAAACAGCCATTTGCACCATCGGTAATAAATCCGGTGTTGACTATTTCACCGAGTTTACTGGCACAATCTTCTAAAGATTCGCTTCCGAAGAAGTTACGAATTTCATCAGCATTGCAAAATACCACGTCACAGTATTCGGAAACTAGCTTGTGAAAATCATCGCTAAAACGACTTACTAAAAATAAATCGGAAAAAGTATAGGCAACTTTTACACCCAAGCGCTTGGATTGCTCCATAGTCTCAATGCTAGCTTTCTTTGGATCTGGTGCATCCCAAAGATAACCTTCGACATAGCTATATTTACATTGAGCCAATTTATCTACATCGATATCGGTAGGAGCTAAATTTGTCGAAACTCCCAAATGAGTACACATAGTACGTTCCGCATCGGGAGTAGTTAAAACCAAACAAGTACCCGTGGGACCATGATTTTCTTCCGTGGGGTGGACATCAAAGCCAATTCCAGCTTCGATTAAATCCTCACGGTAAAACTGACCATTAGTATCCCCAGAAACCTTACCCGAATAAAAACCTTTACCACCGCTCTGGGCTATTGCAATCATTGTATTAGCAGCAGAACCTCCGGAACTCAATTCCAGGGATTGATGTTTCAACTCCCGCAATAAATGACCTTGTTTTTCCGCATCCATAAGAGTCATACCACCCTTACTCAGGTCATTTTTCTTAACGAAATCATCTTCTACCATTGCCAAGATGTCCACCATAGCGTTACCTACGCCAAAAACATCCACTGACTTAGAATTATTTTGCCCTGCTGTCATTTGATTTATGTTTATCTTAAAGCTGCAACTTCAGTTTATGGTAATCCGTGGAATTAATATAGTTGGGGCAAGTAATTGAATTTTTGTAGGGTGCTGTGACGGCTAAAACAATTTATCGAGCATAGCGAAATAATTTACGGATGCCGTCACGCACCATCTTTAATTAGATAATCTTAAAAATAATTACCATTTATGCGACTATACCGACATCCACCGGGGGTTGCAAACCCGCGTCTAATAGCAAAAGTCCATTGAAATGGACTAAAAATATTATTCGTATAATTTTATGTTTTTTAGGTATTTTGTGTAATTTGTTAGTCGTTTATTCGTAAGTTGTAAAATATAAAAAAATTATAAATAAGGACGGGCTGGAAGCCCATCCCACAAGAGGAATGGAAAGAACAAAAATTACAGTGGAAGAATTGCTTGAACGTTACACTGCTGGAGAGCGAAATTTCGAGAAAATCATTTTAGAATATGCTGACTTGAGTGGAGTTGAACTCCGAAATAGGGAGCATCCCAAATTCGCAAAAAGCCCGCAGGCTAGAAGCCTGGGGCTAATATTACAAAGCCCACCTTCGTGGGCTTCGAGATTTCTTAGCCCACGAAGGTGGGCTTTGTTTCTATAGCCGCACCCTTCTAGGGTGTCGGGTAAAATATTTGTTCAAAATTGGGATGCTCCCCCGAAATATTAATTTCGGAGGTGCCATATTTTCTTATGTCAATTTAAATAGTATTCATTTACGGCAGTGCGACTTAAGAACTCAGTTCATTTACTGTAACTTTATAAATGCTGTTATCGAGAATTGCGACTTGGAACGGGCTAGGTTTTATGATTGTGATTTGAGAGGAGCTAGCAGTAAAATATGTAATTTGACCAGTATTCATTTCACGTTCAAAAAAATTATTTCAGCAGCAAAATGTTTAATTAAATTCTTGTGGGGTGAGCATCCCTGCCTGCCCGAATATATTATTTCAACACCAAAATGTTGGGTTACGGCGCATTCTAAATATCCTATAAAGCATTAACGTATTTGCGCCTTTAACCCAACCTACAATTTACAATCATTTTTAAACAAAGGTGAAATTACTACTATCAAGAGTTAAATTTGCATCCCCCTGAACAATGCCAATGAGTTCATTTTGTTCTCTATCTAAATAGATTCCTGTTCCTGATGGTAAATTGCTCGGAGATGCAGCTAATACGTAGTCGGAAGCAGTTCCAAAAAGCTGTATGGTATCTTCTTCTAAACTAAAATCAACGATTAAACCGTAGTCATCTTGTTCTATTTCACCACTGTCATAAAAAGCTTCAAAACTACCAAGGACAAATGTATCTTTTCCCGCACCTCCATTAAAGGTATCTATTTCTCCAAATCCATAATTACTAAATGGTTCGGGTGCGTTAAATACTCCAGCACCCCTAAGAGTATCATCTCCCGCTCCACCTTCGAGGGTATCATTACCATTTTGTCCGCTAAGAGAATCATTTCAGTTTTCTCCTTTGAGCAAATCGTTTCCACTAGCAGCCCTGAAAACATTCTCAAATAAGGTATCATCACCATCACCACCGATAAGGGTGTCGCTGCTGAAACCACCTTCTATTGAATCATCACCTTTGCCACCGTCGATATAATCTTCACCGGAGGAACCCGTGATAATTTCATCATTACCGTCACCACCATAGATAGTATCTTTACCTAAAGAGCCAAATATTTGGTCGTTACCCTTACCTCCCCACAAGATATTGTCGCTGGAATCGTTACCAAAACCTCCCGGCCCTGTCTGAATATCGTCTCCTGCGGTTAGGGTGTCATTACCATCACTAGCAAAAATAAAATCCTTGTCTAAACCCCCAATCAACTTATCATTACCACCCCTACCAATTAAAAAATCGTTGCCCTCAAAACCAAACAGCGAATCATCATCTTGAGTTCCTGATAGAAAGTTGTCTGCGCTGTCACCTTCAACAATTGCCATCTTGATAGCTCCATTAAAAGCTGTATATTGGCGAGGTTATCACAATCGCTCTCACGAAGATATTAGAAAATATGATAGTAAGCTTTAGGATTGACTATTATTTCAACATCAAAATGTTGGGTTACGGCGCATTTTTAATATCGCATGAAATACAAAGATATTTGCGCCTTTAACCCAACCTACAATCTACAAAAAATCATTTTGTCTAACTCCCTCTCCCTTGTTAAGG
>CAKZYM010000422.1 GCA_937884685.1 uncultured Calothrix sp. | reverse complement strand
GCTGTAATAAATAATTCCTGTAGCTTTGAATTTATTTTCTTCTGCTGTAATTTCTATTTGAATTAGTCCATGTTTAATGCATTCTGCGACCGTTACATAAAACTTACCCAAAATTACCCATAGCTAGACAAATCTAGATATGTATCATTAAAAAATAGTAGTCCTAACAATCTCTAGAACTATGTTACATAGTAATTTCCACCCTTTCAGCGAGCAAACAACAACTCGCTTCAGATAACTGTTCACTGCTCACTGTTAACTGCTAACTGTTAACTGATTTTTAAATTGTTACCGTAGATGCTTTTGAAAAGCTTGCCCTGATGATATGTTGTTAATAACAGTTGAATATCCTGTTAATAAAGTAGATTGCTTGTAAGATTTGGCTGAATTGTATTTATTCGTAATTGAGTAAATTACCAATTACCAATTACTTAATTAATCAAAATTTCTGCCCTGCGAAAATTGAACGCACTTCTCCGTTGCGTCGAATAATTGCTTCTCCGTTGGCTACTTCTACTAATTTCCAGCCGCTAGCACCAATGGTTTCTCCTTTTTGGACGCGACGACTTACACCGTTCACTTTAAATATTGCCGCAGATTCTTCTCCTAATTCTAATAATCCTTCCAAGATGTGGGAAGAAGTTGGAGCGGATGCAATTTTTTGCTCTTTCTTTTCATCTGGATTTTGAACTGCTGCTGGTGATGGTGCAATAGCTGTAGCCGCTTTCATTTTAGGTATTTCGGGAGCTTTCTTGACGCTTACGGGTTTGCTTTTCACTTCTACCGGCTTAATTTCTCTGATGGAAGCAAAAGCGCTGATGGTTTTTGGTGCTTTAGCTTTGGCTACTTTTACGGGAGCAGCTTTTTTAGTAGTGTCAGATGGCTTTGGTGCTACTCCGTTCGATGCTGTTTTAACTGGAGGTAAAGGTGTTGGTGCTGGTGCTTGCGCTATTTCTGGAGGTGCGTAACGCATTGGTTGCGGTGCTTGATATACGGGTACAAAAACTCTGTCTACAATTCTGGTAGTCCGAATTTGTGGTTTGGAATTGTTGGAAGTCCTTGGTGCTGGAAGTTGGCTAACTGGCTGGTTTGCGTAAGCCAAAGTTGCTTGATTTGCTGGTACGGGAGTTCGAGCAATGTTGTTTGCTGATGCTCTGTCTTTGCTATCTCTTTGTCTATCAATTATTGCTAATGCACTAAGCATGTAGTCTGCTAGGTCTGACTTGATTTGAGCTTGACTGGGTGCAGCTGATTTCACTGACTGTGCTTCTAATACTTGCTGCTTTAATTGTGGCTCTTGCAAAGCAAATTGCAGTGATTTGGAGGTAAGACGATTCAGTAAACCACTACTAATAGCCCAGTTGATAGCGGCAATTCCTATACCCAAACCGGCTGCAACTTTAAGTATTTGTCGGAAGTTGCGCCAAATTTTCCGACGTGATTTTTTAACTCTAGCCGTTTTAGGTGGATTGCCGACCACACTATTAAGATGAGCTTGAATACGCTGCTGTTCGGCTTGTTGAAGCGGAGTAACAATAGTCGGTGGTGGAACTACTTGGGGTGGTGCAGCATGATGAAGAATTAAATGTTGCTGTGGTTGAACTATTTGCTTGCTAAGATTACCTTCCCCATCCAAAATACAGTCAATATCGGAAAAGATTTCATCCATCAAGCCATCAGCGTATGTGTCCATCGTCCAAGGTTCGCTAACGATTAACTCTTCGGAAGGTTCTGGAATTACCAGGTTTTTGGTTGCTGTTTTAGACATAATAATTTGTTGGGTATTAATGAGCGTATTAATTCATCTGACTAGGAAGATTCATGAAATCTTTACCCTAGATATCGGTCTTTATAAGTGTCACCTTGCAATTGAAATGTGAATTTATAAAGAACTCTTTCGTTACTGAGACAGTTACGGAGAGTTCATCAAGTTTAAGTATCTATTTCAACATATACCAGGGAAGTATTAATGATTTTTCCAGTTTTAGCATGTTATTAATCATACCAGCGCTCCCAAATACAAATACTACTATACTCGTGGTTTATGAGGATTGTCTTTACGTTAAGGCTGGAGATTCAGTCTGGTTATGGTTTTTACGCAATTCTAAATATATTAGTAAAGCATTTACATCGGCGGGGTTGACTCCACCTATCCGTGCTGCTTGACCGATGGTGAGGGGTTTTACTTTATTTAATTTCTCGCGAGCTTCTTTAGAAAGAGTGTCAATGGTCTCATAATCTAAATCTCCAGGAAGGGAACGATTTGCTTGACGGGCTATTTGGTCAATTTGATTCTGCTGTCTGGCTAAATAACCAGAATATTTAATATCGATTTCTGCACCTTCTTTTTCAGCACGCTGTAAATCTGGGTTTCCCAATCCATAATTAATTAGGTCATCATAGTGAAACTTCGGACGACGTAACAAATCTGCGAGGGTAATAGAACCTTTGATAACCTGCTTGGTATCGGCGACTATGGCTTTACCAGCATCATCATTTTCTTTGATGCGCTTTGCATAAAGCCGTTCTTTCTCGGCGATAATATTTTCCTGCTTGCGAGTGAACAACTCCCAGCGTCGGTCATCAATCAAGCCGACTTCTCTTCCAAGGGGAGTTAATCTTTGGTCAGCATTATCCGAACGTAGCAGCAAGCGATATTCAGACCTGCTGGTTAATACTCGGTAGGGTTCGCGCAAATCTTTGGTACACAAATCATCAATTAAGGTACCTATGTAGCTTTGCTCCCGTGGAAACACTATCATTTCTTGATTGCGAACAAATTTTGCAGCATTGATTCCGGCCACAATTCCTTGCGCTGCGGCTTCTTCGTAGCCAGTTGTACCGTTGACTTGTCCCGCACAAAATAAACCGGCAATTTTTTTGGTCATTAACGTGGGAAAACACTGAGTAGCTGGTAGGTAATCGTACTCAACAGCGTAGGCAGGGCGTAACATTACGCAGTTTTCCATCCCCGGAAGAGTACGTAGCATACGTAGTTGCAAATTTTCCGGCAACCCTGTGGAAAACCCTTGGATATACAATTCGGGAATATCTCTTCCTTCGGGTTCAATAAAGATTTGATGACTTTCTTTGTCAGCAAAACGAACAATTTTATCTTCAATACTAGGACAGTAGCGCGGCCCCTTTGCATCTACCCAACCACCATAGACAGGAGAAAGATTGAGATTATCGCGAATTAATTGATGAGTTTCTGCGGTAGTCCTGGTCATATAGCAAGGAAGCTGTTCCTTTTCCACCCATACTTCCGGGTCAAAACTAAACCAGCGAACATCCTCGTCACCGGGTTGGGGAGTCATTTTACTGTAATCAACCGTGCGCTTATCTACTCTTGCGGGAGTTCCAGTTTTCAGACGACCAGTTTCAAATCCCAAACGTTGTAAAGTTTCCGTTAACCCCTCAGCAGCAAATTCACCAGCCCTTCCCGCGGCCATAGACTTATTACCAACCCAAATTCGTCCTCCCAAGAAAGTTCCGGTGGTGAGGACAACCGCTTTACATGCAAAAGCCACATCAAAATAGGTTTGGACACCAACAACCTCATCATTCTTGCCCAAAACCAAATCCGTAACCATCGCTTCACGGATGCTTAAATTTTCTTGATTCTCGACAATATTCTTCATTACTGCTGCATATTCGCGCTTATCAGTTTGAGCGCGTAAAGCCCATACCGCAGGACCTCTAGAAGAATTGAGAATGCGTTTTTGCACGTAAGTACGGTCTGCAATTTTCCCGATTTCCCCACCGAGTGCATCGACTTCGTGGGTTAACTGAGATTTAGCCGGGCCACCAACAGCGGGATTACACGGTTGCCAAGCAATTTTATCCAAGTTCAGCGTTAATAGCAGGGTACGACAGCCCAGCCGTGCAGTAGCTAAAGCCGCTTCACAACCAGAGTGACCTGCACCGACAACTATGACATCAAAAGAGTCTTGGAACTCAACACAATTGTGCATGGTCTTACTTAGGGTTAAGCATTATTTGGGATTAATCTAATTTTAACCGATACAGTCAATTTGTGATTGTACAGCCTTAATAAAACGCCAAGCAAAAGCACCGTTATTTTTTTACAAAGAGAAAATTATTGTTTTAATTTACCGGTTACCTGTAAGATACTTTATTGAGTTATCTAATCAAATTTTTTGCACTGATTTTACTACTTTTTTTTATTATCTATAGTCTTTCTTTAGTATCAAGTTTTACTTAAAAAATAAATGAAAACAGCATTTCAGAAAACTGCTTTTTTGGCAGTTGGTACATATTTAATCGTAACTTTAGTTGCTAGCAATCAGATTGCTCGTAGCAATCCTGGTAACGACATAAAAAATGAAGAAAATTGCTTAGTAGAGAGGCTTTTTGGAAAGGAATGTACCGTTCCACAGAAACCAAAAATTACACCTATACCAACTCCTTCAGCCGTACCAAACCGAGTACTTACAGATAAAGAGCGATTTATCGCAGCATTGATGAATCAGTTCCCAATAATTCCTCAGCCCGATACTTACGAATATATTTTGCTACGAGCTTACGGTGCCCCATTTGTAAACCTAAACCCAGCAGTCAGACTACCAGAAAAAGTAGCCTTTAGCAATCACCAAGAAACCCAAAAATTTCAAGATACCATCACAAAAGGTAAAGTGATAGGTACTAAAAATTGTTATTTACAAAAAGCAGCCGCTGACGCTTTAAATAAAGCATATTTTCAAGCGAAATTTCGACTTAAATCTGGATATGCAAATAGCGATTGCATTCGTGATTTTGCAACAACAGCAAAGTTTTGGAAAAAATATACGAATTCAAAAACTTTAGATTTAGTAAAACAAGGAAAAGAAACAAGAATTTTGGGTACAGTAGCACCACCGGGAGCTTCACAACATTTATGGGGATTAGCAATCGATTTAAAAGTAACTAATAAGAAACAAATAACGGCTTTAAATCAAAATGGTTGGTATCGTACTGTAGAACACGACGTACCACATTGGAGTTACGTCGGTTATCCACCAGAGACATTACTTAGATTAGGTTTTCAAAAAAAAGTTATTGGTAAAACTACTTATTGGGTAACTCCTTTGTAAGTAGTGAGTAGCAAGTAGTAAGTAGTAAGTAGCAAGTAGTAAGTAGTAAGTAGTAAGTTAGGAGTTAGGAGTTAGGAGTTAGGAGTTAAGAGTTATATTTACTGTTCACTGTTCACTGATAACTGATAACTGATAACTGTTAAATGTAGCGAAAATTTGGGAAAACTAAGGTTATCGTTGCATTATCGGAATCGCAGCAATGCATCAAGATTTAATACTCCATTTTTTAAAAGCTACTAGTCAGAATCAAGATATATATCCGCTTTTAATTAAGCATTTAAATAAACTTGATAATAGTTTTGCAGTTGGGTTAAGAGAAGTTGCAAATCGTCAGTTTATTAAAGAACCAGCAAATGCAATTAATATAGCTAGGGTGATTGTCAAATTTAGCAATTTAATTCAAAAGTTTGAACGAGGAAACCCTGCTATAAATTTAGAGGTTGCAATTGCTGGTTATGAATCAGCGCTGAGAGTTATTACTCGCGATAATTTCCCTCAAGGTTGGGCTAGCATTCTACAAACTTTAGTAACTGTTTATCATCAGCGTCAAGATATATTGTCTAAAACGATTGAAGAATTAGAAAACAATACTACTCAAAACCAATTTAAAATCAACGATTTAACAGAAAAATTTGAGCAAGAAAAACAACAGTCTGACGATTTAAAAATACAACTTCAGAAAGTAATTGAGCTTCAACAAGAGCCTAGACAAATAATAGATTTACAACCAATAGTTTCAGCAATTAAAGAAACGAGTTTAGCAGCATCAGAAAGCTTTAATACAGTAATTATGTACGATATAGAAAATTTGACTCAAGGTAATAGCAATCCCAGATTTAATTTTTCTTTAAAGAATATAATCGAGGATATCAAAAGATATAATTTGGTAAACAGAATTGCCGGACAATACGCTTATGCTGATTGGAGCGATAATAGATTAAGAAGGATTAAACCTAGCATTCAAAAATTTGGAATTGAACCGATGCAAATTTTTGGTTTTAACCATCATAAAAATGCAGCGGATATTCAACTAGTAATTGATGCAATTGAATTAGTTCATAGCAGACCGACCTTAGAAGTTTTTGCAATTGTATCTGGTGATGGTGGATTTTCTTGTTTGGCTAAAAAGCTGCATGAATATGGAAAAATAGTCATCGGGTGCGCTTACGAGAATCATACTAATAAGTTACTTCCTGCTCTTTGTGATTATTTCGTCAGATTACCCGACCCGATACAGCAAAATCAAAATGAAGTGAATAACTCTAAATTTACAGTTGAAAAACAGCAATTAATAAATCATCAGCACCAGGAAGTTTTAAATTATTTGAGAAATAACGAGCCTTATCAAAGTTATTTAAGACAAGATGGTATAGCATTTCCAGCCGTACATAATATTTTTCTACAGCAAATTTCAGGTTTTGATTATAAGGAGCGAAATTTCAAAACCTTTACAGCATTTTTAAATTCAATTATTCGAGATACAGAATTTAAAATCGTTAAATCTGGTAGTAATCATACAATTGCAAAATTAAAGATAACTTAGTTTTATATAATGGTTCGTAGTAATACCAGTTCTGTATGAGGCTGCGCTAAATTGCCTAAATCGCCCTTACTCTGGAAGAGTAGGGCTACTCAAACAAAGCCCACCTGCGTGGGCTAAATTCGGCGCATCTTTATAAAGAAATGGTATAAAGACTTTAGTCCTAATAAAAGGGCTTAAGCCTTTACTACGAACTTTTTTATCTTACAATTTCGCTGTGTAATGACAAATAACCGAATATCAGTTTGTATGCTTTACTCCCGAAGAATTTTGTAATTGGTAATTGGTAAGAATAATGATTTACTGATGAAGCTTATAAGAGTGAAAAGTTAATTTTTATTTATAATTCCTAATTCCTAACTCTTAACTCCTAACTCTTCCTTTCGCATTACCGATAATAATTACTACAATGATTTAGACTGAACTTAATTATGAATCGCTTTGGAGTTAAGGGAAAGTGGGCTTATTTGATGATTTGAGCAAGTTTCTGGAAAGTCGCTTAGAAGAGTTCTTGCGGAATAACCCGCATTTGGAATTAGATGCGCTACTAGAACAGTTACGGGAACAGGAAGAGGATACTCTAAAGTTAATTGCAGATTTGCAGCTACAGGAAAAGCGCAAGCAGGATGAAATTTTGTCCACAGCGCAAGAAATCCAGAGATGGCACATCCGAGTACAAAAAGCGAAAAATGGCGGTAGAGAGGATTTAGCGGTAAAAGCACAAGAAAGAGAAGCAGCACTACTACGACAAGGAAACCAGCTTTGGGGACAAATGCAAGGTGTAAAAGAACGGATTACCCAAGCTAAAGAATTATTGCAAAAAGTCCGACAAAGACGACAGGAAGTACAAGCCAAATCCGCTCAAGCTCAAGCAGCACGTGCCAAATCTCAAGCACAACAGCGAATAGAAACAGATGCAGGTTGGTGGAATGCTAGCAGCACATATCCAAGTTCTAATAAATACGATGATTTAGAAGAAAAATTTGTTCGTTGGGAAACTGAAGCTGAATTAGATGAAATGAAACGGAATATGGGGAAGTAAATAGAAGTTAGTAATTATGAGTTATGAGTTAGGAATTGAAAGTCTATAATTCCTAACTTTATTTTTTATTCTCTATTCCCTACTCCCTGTTCCCTTTCCAATAAATTTTCTATCTTTTTTAGTAATTAAGTACAATTCAAACAGCTTGTCTGGTAGCTTCGCGGGTATTATCGTCACACTATCCCTCAAAGATTCCGGATAAATCCTTTAATAATGGAACAAAGCATTTTTTTTAATCTTTTATCGAGCTTACAATTATTATTGGTAGGCTATATTTCTGCTGTAGTTTTAGGAATTTTGATTGGGTATTTGGTTGGTATAAATAGAATTGTGTATCAATTGGGTAAGTGGATACTTCAAGTACCAAATACTATTGTTCCCGTTGCTTTACTACCAGTTTTTCTAATTATTTTCAAAGAAGCTGAAGCTGCTGCAATTATTATTGTTTTCTTTAGTGCTATTTGGTCAATTATTCTCAATACCGCAATAGGAATACGACACGGACGCAAACAAGGAAGAAATTTTAGAGTCGCAATTAAGCACATATTTGAAGGCTTAAGATTTGCTGTTTGGATTGCTTGGTTTAGCGCAATTTCTATAGAAATGTTAACTCTAAATCAAGGACTTGGCTTTATTATCTGGAATGCTTATAAAGAAAGTAAGGTAGATAACATTATTGAAGGTATAATCTGTATTGCTGCTATCGGATTATTACTAGACCAACTTTTAGATTTAACCGGAAATATTCTTTCAGAA
>CAKZYM010000421.1 GCA_937884685.1 uncultured Calothrix sp. | reverse complement strand
CAACAAGTGACTTTACTTGTACCAGTATTGCTCAAAATTCGCGCTTTGTACTGAACAATTAGTGATGAGGAGTTAGGAGTTAGGAGTTAAGAGTTAGGAATTAGGAGTTAAGAATTAAAATTCTTTTCCTGTTCTAATTACCAATTACTGATAACTGTTGACTGTTGACTGTTCACTGCTCACTGATAACTGATTCAATTGAATTTATATCAATATCGAATTTTTTCTTAATAGCATTAATTATTTTTTCTTCAATGGTCGTAGTTCTTTTGTCTAATTTTGCGATTCGATAACATTGAGCTAATAATGGTGCTGCAAAATCGCGATTTAGTTGATTGAGCAACCTATCCAGAGGTTGAGGAGATTTGATATTTTGCTCGATTGCTTCTAAGGATGTGGAACTGAAATTTAATTCTTCTAACTGCGGTTGTATTTCCGACCAATTTTGCTCGGGATGACTTGCCAAAATCATGTGTACTAAAATCTGATCCATAACTGCTTCTTGAGCAATAGCTTTCTCTAAATAGTTTTCGCTTTGTTCCTGTAGTTTTGCTATTGTCTCTTCGCTGCTTAATGACTTTGATGCATCTAACTTCGTTTCGTAAAATCGACAAGCAGCATATCCTAAAGAAAAAATCATTGTCGCATTAGCACTTGCACCAATGACCGCACCGGCAAAAGGTATATTTCTTAACAAGCGTAATCCGGCTGTCTTTAATAAACGACCTCCTCCTAATCCCAAGCCAAAAATTGCTAAAACTTCACCTTTGCGGGCTGGACTTTGTAAATCTAACCCATAGATGGATGCAATTTGATAAACCATTTCTGATTGCAATTCTGTTGTTGCGGCTAAGTCAACTGCTAATAATGCCGCAGCAGCACCCGGTACAATACTTGTAGTTAAGCCGATTCCACCAGCTTTTACTGCTTTGTCCATCATTACTCGATGAGCGAGTTGGGTGGGTGAATCTAAAGGATGCTGTTGTTTTAAATGTTTGATTGCTGCTTCTGCTTTGACTAAATCAACGTTGTCGCTTGCACCTACAAGCCAATTTAAATTTACAACTCCAGCTAATCTATGAATTAGCCAGTTATCAGATAGATGACTAACCACATGTCCTGCGGTTTCGGTGGCTTGTTCGATGATTTTGTGAGTTTGTTTTGCTGCAACTTCTCCTACTGAAGCTACGGTGGAAACTACTGTCGAACCTGCTTCTAAAGCGCTACCACCAACAGTAACTCCTAATCCTAATGCTGTATCAGTAATTGTTCCTCCTACTTGACCTACGGTTTTAACCAAGGATTCTAAGGGAGATGTTTTTGAATCTTCTTGTTTGGTTACTGCTATCTTTTTTTCTGGAGATTGGGGCTTGATATGAACTTCTGTTTGTAAAACAGAAGGATTTGAAGTATTTGGTTGAAGTGATTTTTTCTCGGCTTTATCTGACATTTCAATATACTGCTCGCGGTAAGCATAAAATTATTTATCATCTAAGATATAACCGAGTAATACCTAACTTTACATCCGTCTAAAAGCTCAATTCAACTACGACTAAATGTATAATATATATTTTTTGTTAGTGGTAGTGCTGTTAATATTTACCCAGAATTATAATTATTTTATGTCACGTATATCAATGAAAATTAGAATAATTATTGAAATTAAATTAAATTTAATTAAATCAAAATCAAAAATAAATAACATACAAATTATTTTATAATTTAACACTCAGCTATCAATTTTTTAGTTAAGATGTAAATTTCTGATAAATTATGGTTTAGATGTAATCACATATACTTGAATTCTTATTCTCTTTAAAAAGCTAGGGTTTTATATAAATTTTTCTTGAAAACACAAAGTTTTGCTGGTTGACTATACGGACAATTAAATTTATTTCATGAATATAAAAACTGTAGATGCACCATGATAGGACTCTGACTTTGTGTCAGGGTCTTTTTTTTGTAAATAATTTAGAAGCTGAAAATGTTGTAGTGTTCAACGGAATAGTTGCTTGCTGTTTAAGATATTTTCCAGCTACCCATCCAATATTTCTTTGGTATTCTACGAGATACCAATCCACTCCATCTTGATAATATCTTTGTTTTCTATCTCGAATAGCTATTGCATCACAGGGAATTAAAGTAATTATTTCTGAATTTAAACCTGCTTGTTTACGCATATTTAGACCATCTGCATTCTCTGGACAATTTAGTACGTATTCAGGTACAAAAGAGTTATTTTTACGTTTTGGAGTCGGGGCTGGTTTTTCAGAAATCATAGGACTGGGGAAAGTCTCGGGTGTTGTTGGAAGGTTCTGCGGTACCGATTTTGCTGATGATGGATTAGCTTGTTTTGTATTCCAAGCATGTAAAAGTGTTGCGCTGCCAATTGTGATAAATAATCCAAAAATAAAGAAGCAAATACCCATAAACATGCTTGTTATACGTATTGATGATGGTTGTTTATAGTTAATAGAACTGGAGTTTGAACTATTGAATCTTTTCCCTGCCCAGGACAAAAATGGAGTAAATATTGATATTCCAAATAGAATAAGTAATATACCAAAAGATAGAAGTATAATTGCGATTATTTTCATTAAAACCTGTTCCTCTATATTTATTTGCAACGCAAATAGGGTGCTTGTATGTATAAACACAAGAACCCGTAGAAGTCAGTTTATCTATGAAATGTTTGAAAGTCTAGTATATTTTATGACAATATATTGTATTTATATCAACCTGTATTTGCTATAGGAAATAATGACTAGGAAGTAGAAAATCTAATACAAAGGTAAAAATAAATAATTTAGCTTACGTTAAAAGTCCAGTAGCTTATAGTACTGGACTTTTAAGTATTATTTAATAGTTAATTGCGTACTTTATAGTTCAAGCTGTAAACTTGATTTTTTCGCTATCGTATTCTAGAAAGTTATTCTGACGCATAATTTCGTAAAGATTGATTTCTTTTTCCAATAAACAAGCGTGTCCGCTTTCTGTAAGTACTAGAATTTTAGCGTTAGGAAAAATATTTCCTAGCCTTAAAGCTTCTGTGGTAGAAGGAAGAAGTCTATCGTTAGCACCAGCGATTAGTAAAATTGGCTGAGTCAATTGACTTAGTTTGTATTCATCAATATAGAACTCTCGTAATAAGGATATCCGCCAACGTATTGTTTCTGGTGGAACTGACCGCATAGCTTTTAAAAGTTCTTGACGGTCACTGCTAGACATTCTTTGTAGTGAAGCTAAGAACGGTAACAATCCAAGAGCGCCAAAATCATACAAAAAGCTGGGCACAAAGTCGGTAAATTGAGAACCCCAGTCAAAAAAAAGACGATTACGAAAGCTGGAAGCTGGGTTTGAAAGAATTATGCACTTAAACAGATGTGGTGCTGCAATTGCTACCTTTTGTGCCAAACAACCCCCAAATGATTCTCCACAAAGGTAAACTGGTCTTTGAGGTGTATTGACAATTTCGGTATAAATTAGCTTTAATACGCTTGATGTCAGTTCGTCCCAGTTAGTGAGATCATCTCTAGGTATTGCTAAGCAACGCACATCAAAACCAGCTTCTAAACCGTCAGTTTGGGTTCGTAGTAATTGACCACTACCATCCATCCCTGGCAAATATATAAATAGTGGATATTCAGAATGTATTGCTTTTGGAGTCAGGAAGCACGGTTTTAGTTGAACTTTTGGTCTACTCATCATTTAATAGTTGTGTCAATAGTCTGTTGATTTTCGTGGTTTTTTGAAAAATTTGAAAAAAGTGGCTTTAGTATCGCTACCTTGTTGTTGATATAGATTGTTAGAGCAGCAAGGACTCGAAATAAATTCGTATTTTTTGACTCAAGACACAGATGTAATTTCTTCTACTATAATTATTGCTGCTTTACCCGATATTTTTCCTGACTTTGAGGCTTTCTCTAATAAAGGCTGCTAATGACAACGGCAACAAGACTATACATTACCTGAGTGATAGCAACTAAGTTGATTGAATCATAGGTTACGATGGTTCAAATAAAATCAGACATTTTAGCGGTAATGCTAATTAATATTTCATTGCAAATTCTTTGATACTTGCTTGTAATGCGGTGAAGAGCGTTTGGTCGTAACCAAAAAATTAGTGGGAAATTACTAAAACTAATAACTTATTTGATATTTCGACATCAATCTTATCAGAAGATGCTGATTTTACTTGAGTGAATTTTTACATTTTTTTTATATAAACGTGAATTGATTGAAGCTGAAAAAATATCGTTGTATGCTCTAGAACGAAGGCTCATAATCATAGCTTGTATTTGTAGTGACAATAATTAAAAAAATCTTTCTCATTAATAATTTGATTGTAAATCTGTAATTAACGTAATAATTAATTCTACTTATATTTATTTTTAAATAAACCGAAAGCAAATAAATTTGCTAACATTAAAATGCACCTTGAAAAAGCTTGGGCAATATTGTACAATAACGTGGTTTTGCCTGAATATTTCAGATAGAAAACTGTTTTTTTAGAAGTAATTATATTTGTGCCTTTTGCCAGTGGATAAAACTAAAAATACATTTGCACTTACTACACCCCTATATTATGTAAACGATTTGCCTCACATTGGCAGCGCCTACACGACAATGGCAGCAGACGTGATGGCACGTTTTCAAAGGAATTTGGGTCGTCAGGTACTTTTAATTACAGGTACTGATGAACATGGACAAAAGATTCAGCGTACCGCAGAAAGTAAAGGTATGCAGCCTCAAGAATTTAGCAACCAAATTTCTGCGGAGTTTGTATATTTATGGAAATTATTCAATATTCAATACGACCGCTTTATCCGCACTACCGATACTCGTCATGAATTTATTGTTAAAGAATTTTACAATCGAGTTTGGGAAAAAGGTGATATATACCTTGGACAGCAAAAAGGTTGGTACTGCGTTGCTTGTGAGGAATTTAAAGAGGAAAGAGAATTATTAGAAGGAAACCTTTGTCCTATTCATACTAATAAACAAGTAGAATGGCGAGACGAAGAAAACTATTTCTTTCGATTGTCGAAATATCAAAGCCGTCTCGAAGAATTTTATCAGTCCACACCTGAATTTATTCAACCAGAAAGTAGGCGAAATGAAGTCCTCAATTTTGTTAAAGGAGGATTGCAGGATTTCTCAATTTCGCGGGTGAATCTTGATTGTGGTTTCTCCATACCAAACAACCCAAAACATACTATATATGTTTGGTTTGACGCTTTATTAGGTTATGTGACAGCGTTATTAGAACCCGATGAAGAACCGACTTTAGAGAATGCTTTAGCTAAATGGTATCCGATAAACTTGCATATAATCGGTAAAGATATTTTACGCTTCCACGCAGTTTATTGGCCTGCAATGTTAATTTCAGCCGATTTACCAATACCTAAAAGAGTATTTGGACACGGTTTTTTAACCAAAGATGGCCAGAAGATGGGTAAAAGTCTTGGCAATACCATTGACCCTATAGCCTTGATAGAGAAATATGGTTCGGATGCAATTCGTTATTACTTTATTAAGGAAATTGGATTTGGTAAAGATGGCGATTTTAATGAAGGTAGATTCATTGAGGTTGTAAATGCAGATTTGGCGAAGAATTTAGGTAATTTGCTAAATCGCAATTTAAACATGATCAAGAAATACTGTGGTGGAAGCGTACCGTCAATTACAAGTGAAGATGTCCCCGACGATAATCCTTTGAAAGTAATTGGTTTGCAATTAGGGGAACAAGTAAAAGCTAATTACGAAGCTTTGGCTTTTAGTCAAGCTTGCGAAGGGATTATGCGATTGTCTCAAGCTTGTAACAAGTATGTTGACGAACAAGCTCCCTGGTCTCTATACAAACAAGGACAACAGCAAGAAGTAGAGCAAGTTCTGTACGTCATTTTGGAATCTGTAAGATTGGCAGCTTATCTACTTTCTCCCGTAATTCCAAACATCAGTAGCGACATATATCAACAGCTAGGTTTTGGAATTGATTTCAATAATCAAATTGATATTGCAAATTCTGTACCCTTTGCAGTACATGGAAAGTGGGGTTTACTTAGTAGCGAACAAAAATTAGGTAAAGCAAAGCCAATTTTTCAAAGTATTGAACTGAAGAACTAATTTTAGATTGTGTTTTTAGTAGCAAACTAAAATGCAGGCTTGTTTTATTTACAAAGGTTGATTTATCAAGGTAATGGCATTAGCCTTGAATGATTATCAAAAATAACCGAAACTTACGTATACATGTGAGATATAGGTTTCAATTATTACAAAAATAGCAAAAAGTTGCAAAAATAAAAAATGAGGTATCAGAAAAATGTTGAATAATTTACAAGAAGAGTCGATATTTACGCCAGAACAAGTTTTAGAAAATCGAGGTCGTGTAGCTATATTTATTGATGGCTCAAACTTGTTTTATGCGGCGTTACAATTGGGTATTGAAATTGACTATACCAAATTGCTTTCTAGACTGAC
>CAKZYM010000420.1 GCA_937884685.1 uncultured Calothrix sp. | reverse complement strand
TGTTTTAGACAATACTTATAAGGTCGCAAAAGAAAGAAAGTTATATTGCTACGAAAAGCCAGAGGAATTATTATCACAAATAATTAGCGATATTAAGGAGGGCAAGAAAAGCGGTAAGCCTCGCAGGCTATACATCTGTACCCAAGGGCAGAAAGATGACAGCACTTACGGTTCAAAAAATCTAGAGCGAAAAATAACAAGTTTGTTTCCAGACCAAAAAATACTAAGAATTGATGCCGAATCATTGGGGGAGCCGAAGCATCCGGCTCAAGGCTGTCTAGATAACTTAAATAAACTGCTGCCAGAATATGACGTTATTATTGCCTCGCCTTCAATCGGCACAGGAGTATCTATTGATAATGTTGAAGGTGAAAATGCATTTTTTGCTGTATACGGATTTTTAAGCGGTGTTTGTTCTGTTGGCTCTGCCTGTCAAGCTTTGGAAAGGGTTCGGGAAGGGTGTCCTAGACATATTTCGGTTGCAAAAAGAGGCTTGGGGTGGAGAGGTTCTTCTCTATTAACTACAACGAAAAAGGCTATTGAATGGGCACACAGAAACTCTGAGATATCGTTAGTGCTTTCCAAGATAAACTCTGAAGGATTATTTGTTTCTAACAATGCGCCGTTATTAGCTTATGCTCAAATAACTTCAAAAAGCAACTCTGAGAACTGGATTTACAAAGAGTCAGTTCTAACGAAGCTCGAATCAGAAGGTTATGAAATTTATCACTATAGTGTTTCTGGGGCTAAAACAATTGGTAAGCTCCAAAAAGTTACCAAAGATTTAGCATGGGAGGACAGTAAACAGAGGATAGTCTCATCTGAGGACTTAACAAAGAGTCAGTATCAAAAATCGAAAAGCAATAAATGGAAGTCAAAGGAAGATAGGGAGAAAGAGAAAAAGTTTGAAATCAAATCAAGGTACGGCGTAGAAGTGACTACAGATATAGTCGATTGGGACAATCATGGGTTCTATAAGATATTAAAAGTTTATTATTACTTGGCTGACGGGCATCAATTTCTCAGTGACCGGGATAAAGCCAAAATCAAAGCGTTAGGGAGAAACAGAAAGGGTGAAAAGAAGCAAATATTTCAACCAGACCTGATTAACTCTACCTATCAACCCCCAGTGATGGCACTAAAAGGACTAGGCGTTGATGAAATACTTAAAACTTACTTTCTAGAAAATCATCGAATACATCAGCAAGATTTGAAGTCCGCCAAGGAGCAAGTTGAAAAAGCGAAAAAAACTGGACTACGAGATGTTTGTCTGGAGGACTATTTAGAAGACAACAGAAGCTTTCTTGATGGTTCTTCTCCTATGGTTACAAAATTATATAAATCTGCGCTTAAGGCTTCCCGAGATATAGAAAAGATACTAAGGATTAAGATATCGAGAGAAGGTAAGCACGCGACCCCTATGGCGCTTCTAAGTAAGATATTAAAGAAATTAGGTTTTAAACTTGATTGTGTTTACAAGAACGATGGCGCAAGAAAATATGTAATTGTTTCAGAAGTCGGAACTTTTGATACCCGTGAAAAAATTCTCAATATTTGGAGCAAAAAAGATTTTGATACTCGTGAAAAAGAGATGGAGCATGAAAGATATCTGAAGTCCTTATCAGATGAGGAGCGTAGAGCTTTTGAATTCTGGGACGACTGATAATTCACGGGCATCAATTCTTATATATATATATTACTAATATATAAAAAATGATGTCCGCTTAACACAACTAAGTGGGTGTACAAAATTATTTGTGTCATTGCGAGCGACAGCGAAGCAATCCCAAAGTCTTGCGATTGCGTCATTTCACTTCGTTCCACTTGCAATGACAAGTGTACAATTAATTTTGTCTAACGACTTACTCCCTTCCCGGTAGAAGATTACCGAACTAATTGAGGGAGGGAGTTAGAGAGGGAATAATTTTTATAGGCAATCTTAGAGCAAGACGGGAGTAACTCAACTTCCTCTGCCCCTAAATTAGTTACAAACCTATATCAAACTCCTTCCAAATTTAATATTCTGTTTTCACCTACTCAATCTAGCGATTACTAGTGGGCGATCGCGATGCCCAGTATCTAATCTAGAATTCGTCAACCCCTGACCAGACTTGTTTGTCTAACTCTTCCACGTCTACGGCTTCCCACATATCGCAAGTGTTTATTTGAAGTAATTATCGTCCCGATTGTTTGAACAAATCTGAAGCTACTCGGTTGACAAGAATTTGGCGGCAGTCTGAAATTCTAACCAACTCGCAACGTCGTTCCTCTATTTCCATATTGTGCAATGAATCTAGAAAATTTTGAGTGTAATGAACCCTAGACAAAAAAGAGTATATAAGAACATCTTCTGCGACCTCTGCGGGCTTTTCTATGCTTGGTTGAAGAACGAAGATATGTAGAGAAAGCTGATTGTCAACCCATTGATAGTCATTCAGCTTCTCCTAGAACGGTACTCCAGAGGTTGACAGGATAGAAGATATTTTTAGTCAACTCCTATCTGTTGATACTAATAATATCAAAATTGCTATAGACGAAATTGACCCAGTGCTAGAAGATAGTATAGGGGAAGTTGTCAACAATATAATGAATAAAGCACTATGCCGCAATAGAAGTGATATTTTGAATAAATTTAATTTATAAACTAATGAAACATCTTAAAGTTCGTCTTGATATTAATGATGATGATTCGGAAGTAAAAGGCACCGAACTTCTTTTTCACAGTGAACAATTTGTGCCGAAGGTTGGAGAGGAGATTCGACTAAACAACAACCCTAAAAGTTATACAGTAAAAAAAATTATTCATCACTTTTGTGAGAATGAGCGCGACTTAACTCTGGTGCTTGAATAGATATACGAAACCCTAACCCTAACTCTGTTTGATTTTCAGCAGTTTGACGTAAGACAGCCCAGGTCTGTCCGCTACGTAACAAAACTTAGTGTAAACCGATGAACAAACAATGATAGAGCTTTATTCATGACGATTACACTGACAATCGTATTGCTTCTGCTAAGGTGTTTGCTTATTTTGTTTAACAACTGCTTCTTGCATTAGCAATTCACAAAGGTTTGACAGCGTTCTACTTTCAGAGTCAGCCCAAGCTTGTAGTTGCTTCTTTAACTCTGGATCGCAAGTAAAAGTTATTTTAGCTTTATTTGTAGCCATTGCTATAGTGTTCCAATATTGTTTGACAGCTTCTGATGAATTCATTAAACATCAGAACTTATAAGAATTGTTGATTTTCTGCACTGTTCGGATATTATTTGACAAGTTCGGAACTCATGCTATATTGACAAGAGTAAGCGTAATACAGTTACCTATGACTATATGTATAGTTCTGAACGGTTCATAATAGGTCGGAAGAACGTAAGAAAATAAGTTTATGAATGGGCTATGTGTAGATATGGAAAGTCCTCTGCTTTAAAGCCCTAGCCTTTGATATGAAGAGATAACAAGTATTAGACGGTTATATACGTTACTTACTATCGGTACTGCGATGCTTTCTACGTAGAAAATAGTCCTTTGTGTTAAGGCTTGGTTTAAATCAATTTGGATTACTGTCTTGTCAGTAGCAGATGCTTCTGGCGAAGTAAGAAGTTTATAAATTCATTACCAGTGAAGGAAGAAGCAATGGACGCATCAAACAGAATTTTTGAAAATTTGAGAAACCTTTCGCAATACCTCGATGTGCTTTTAGATTTGGACTCTAAGCGTAATGTTCATAGTAATACTATAAAACTTGCTTGCAGTAGTTTTGAAAAAATACTAAAGATTGTTGAACCGCGTAATACACTTGCTGTGAAATTGTTAGAAGAAATTAAGTCAATTGAAAATATTCCTGATGCTGCTTCACTCCTCAGTAAAGCGATCGCGTATTTGGAACAAAAGATTGAGAGTGAGCATTCGTTTTTATTAGAAATAATTAGTGCCTGCAAAGAATACTTTTATACATCAGAATTACCGAATGAATTACCCTCTGTTACAGGTTTATATATCGTAGTAAAAACTGAAGATTTTGAGTATAAAACCCTCTACGTAGGAATGTCCAAAAATATACATGAGCGTTTTAAAAGACATCATAGAAAACCAGAGTTCGATTTGCTAAAAAAAGCAGGCTCCCAAATAAGCATCTATTGTTTACCCATACCTGGCGCTTCAGATGCTATTTTGAGACTTCAAGAAAATTTGTTAATCAAAGAACTTAATCCACTACTGAATGACACTCCAGTTCTGAGTTAAAGGTTAAGAATAAGACTTATTTTTGACCTCTCTTTATTTAGGATACTGAGTCAAATAAGATAAAAACCCTTATCAGCTTTTCGACTGATGGGGGTTTTAATATGACGGATACTTCTAACCAAAAATTAAAATAGTAATAACGATAAACCTCTAGTTAATAACCAGGAGGCTAATTTTGCTGCATGGGTGGCTGTATTATCAGTAATGTAAACAGTATAGTTAGCTTCTGTTGGAATAATTTATTAAATATATAATCTATATGTGATGAAGGATTTTTCTGTAATTTTTTATTAAATATCTTATATATTTAATCATATTTATCTACTTATTTATTAATCATTAGATTGAGTAAAAAAATCATATTAACTAAATGTATTTAATTCTTTAAAACAAACTTTTTGTTGATACTTTTGTGTAGTTACCTATTTAAATAAATAGGTTGAAAATGTTTATAAACATCATTTGAAATAAATTTATCTTTAAGACTGTACTGAGATTATGTCTAATTGCTATCTAATGGGTTGACATTTTCGCATACCGCACATTAGTAAAAATGTCAACATTAAGTTTGCGTTGAACAGATTTTTAGTCTATAATTCTGTAGTATTGTTTAACTCAGTATTAATGATTTATATATTTATGAAACAGGCAGAAACCCTAGCACAAAGAATAGTCAGAACAACCGAACGATTCAATAAGATAAAGCACCTTCCTAGTGACCTAAGAAAGCACTTAATGAGGTTATCTGAAGAAGAATTTTTAACTCGTTTAGAAAGTCTTAAACAAGTAAATTAACCTCCAATATTTGAGCATTTAAAATCACCACGTTTTCAACCAATTGTTTGTATATAGGAATCTTGTCTTCCCAGGGTAAATCGCTCCAATAGTCGGGATTTTGCAATGTACTTGCTATCAAATCAAAACGCTTCTTTTCCAATACACCCGTTACTTCAGCATCGTTAATTAGTCGCTCAATCTCCTGCTGCGTACTTTTTATAGCATTATCAATTATTTCTGAGGAGGGTAGAGATTTTAGCGATCGTATCTGATTGTGAAGCTTAGTAATTTCAGGATTAACTGTTTCTTTAGTTAATCCTTTTTCTGCTCGTTTGGCTATTTCATTAGCACGTTTAATTAATTCTTTGTCTACAGCTAGCATTACATCAACGAGTCGAATTGCCTTAGAGTAACTGCAAAATTGGGCACCTAAGTTTTCTCTTTTCTTACATCGGATGCGGTAGGTTTTATAGCGAGTTGATTTCATAATAAAAAGCTTATACCCGCAGCAACCGCATATCATTTGACCTTCTAGTGGCAGCTTGACAGAACCTTTTTTGTTGTTCCCGTAACTAAACCTATGACGGTTTTCTTCAAACTTTTCTTTAATCCTTACTAGTGTTTCATCATCAAATAATGGTTCGTGAGTATTTGGGTGAACTATCCAACGTTCGGGATTATTCAAATTATCATGCACGTTATAGCAGGTGCTTCCCAGTAAAGTTGGGTTAAGCAGCCAATAACGAAAACCAGCGGGTGTCCATTTTTTATCAAAATTTTGCAATGAATATTTGCAAGTACCTCTAGTTGTAGCGTTAGGGGAAAGAAAATATTCTACCAACTTCCCCGCTACCTCCCAATTAGTTAACCCCGATTGTTCGTTAACCGTCATATCAGGTGCATATTTTTCATCTACGCGAGCATACCCAAATGGTGGTCTTGGTGCTGCTTTCTTCTGCTCTCGGAAGTAGTCAAGACCGTGCTTAATTCTTGAACTAAGCATTCTTGATTCAAACTCCGACAACTGCCCCATAATCGCCAAATTAAACCAGCCTGTAGGAGAATTAGGGTCATCAACTGGGGAATCAAGAATATTTAATTTCACTTCCCATTCCTCAAGCTGTTTCAGCACTTTCAAAAAGCTTTGAAGCGAACGAGATAAGCGGTCAATTCTGGTAATAACTATTTCTTTGACCTCTCCCACCTTGCACAATTCAAGCATTTGATTGTACTGCGATCGCGAATCTTTCCTGCCACTTTCAATATCTTGGAATATTCTTGTTACACCCGCTTTCTTTAATCTCGCTAACTGCTGTGACAAAGCGTCTGTCTGGCTTTGCTCTCTAGTGGACACTCGGCAATAACCAACTTTCATTTGATTCCCCAATGACTGTTTCTATTGATAATACATCACCACTCGTTTGATGCTCCACTCTAAAGCACAAACAACCGTACTTCACTTGGCTGC
>CAKZYM010000419.1 GCA_937884685.1 uncultured Calothrix sp. | reverse complement strand
AACCGAGGACTAAAGTCCTTACTACATACTTTTATTTTCTAATAACTCTTCCCATTCGGTAACATTTTATTGTTGCTGTTGTACTTCAGAAAGAATAGCTCCCAACCAAATAAAAAAGAACCAAAAATAAATAGCCATCCAGGTTAAATTAGTTGCATGAATTAGTAAATATAGAGCTACTAAACAACCAAATGCTCGTTGACAAAGCTGGTTTCCGACCATAGCGGGTTTCCAAAAGCTACACAGTGTTGAAACCAGAGCGGTGATGAAGAAAATAAACCCAAAAATACCGTGTATATAAAGTACTTGAGCATAGGAAGAAAAGGTTCCCAATGGTAGCTCAAAAGCTCCGTTTCCCCAACTTGCTGTTTTCTCCATAAAACCCCATCCCACCCAAGGTGATTCTTTCCATGCATTAATAGTTGCACTGACAATATATTCTCGGTCTTTTGATGAGTCAGCACGAGCGCTATTAAAAGTTTCTAAGGGTGAAGAAATTAAATCTTTCACCGTTAAACTTAGTACAGCAGCGAATAATGAAATAATAGATATTATCCATAAATAAGCTTGTCGAGCTAACCCGCTACGAAAACAATATATAGTCAGCCAAACTAACGGAAAACATACCCAACTAAGACGACTTTGAGAAATTATTAGAGCAATTAAACTACCAATTAAACCCAATTTTCGCCACCGTGGATTAGTTTCATTCAAGCAAATAAAGAAACACAAAATACCACAAACTCCTAAAATTGGAGGGTCAGCAGTATAAAGGTCTGTCCTTGGTAAGGGAATACCAAAAAATGGTTGAATTTCAGCAAACTTAACCATCAAACTGGTTTTTTCACCCGGAATTAGACGCGCTAAAGGTGGCAAAAAATGTTCTTGTGGACCAAGACCAAAAAGTATTAATAGTTGAATTACTAGAAGTACTGAATAGCTTGCTGCCATTATCGATACAGCCTTTGTAATTGTTTGTACCCTAATACGATGCCAAAAGGGTAAAGTCATACAGGCAAATATCATGAAGTAGCCTTTAAATAAAGTAAACAATGTTGATGCTGTTTTTAAAGCTTCAAAACCGATTGTTTCTAAACCTAAAATATTCGTCCAAAGTGCAGCAAAAGTCAGTCCCAACCATGCCCAATTACACGCGGGTAAGGAATTTTTTATTAGCTTATCTATTCGAAATCCAGCAATTAGTAAAAAAGCGCTAGTTACAGGATAAATAATAGTTTGAAGTCCCAACAACCACCAAACCGGAGTTAAAATAATTGTCCAGTAAATTACCTTTTCAGCAAATGATTTAGTATCAGTTTTTAAATGATTATTTTTACTAATTCTACCCGGGAAATTAATTGTCAACATTGTTTTAAAAGAAAGTAGCAAGTAATTAGTAGCAAGTAGTGAGTAATAAGTAGCAAGTAGCGAGTAATTAGTTAACTAATAATCTTCCACCTGTTCTCTGTTCACTGTTCACTGATATCTGATAATTGTTCACTGTTCACTGTTCACTGTTCACTGTAAGACTTGTAAATATTTTTCGGTACAGTGTTGGAGTTTAAATTGATTTAACCAGTCTGTATCTATTTGCTTAATCTGACCTGAAAGCACTTTCAAGATAGCTTCAGCCATTGCTTTTGTATCACCAACTGGGATTAATTCACCGTATTTACCATTCTTCAAAATCTCTGCTGGCCCGCTTTTACAGTTTGTTGATACTACTGGTGTTCCGACTGCTAAAGCTTCTGCAATCACGTTACCAAAACCTTCCCAAGCAGAGGATAAGACGAAAACTCTACTATTAGCCATGTAAGCGTAAGGGTTATCCACAAAACCCAACATCCTCACATCTTTTTGTATTCCTAATTCGTTTATTAAATTGTTTAAGTTATCTTTTTCGGGTCCTTCCCCTAAGATTACTAACCGACATGGACGAATCTGTCTGACTCTGACAAACGCACGTAATAAGGTTGGGTAATCTTTCTGCTGATGCAATCTGCCTACAGCTAAGATAACTGGTGGTTTTTCTGCTTGAAACCACGGGTGATTTACTTTTTCTCGTGCTTTAACAAACAGTTCTGGAGTGATAACTGGATTGTAAATTAAATCAACTCTTTTTTTAGGTAAATTAGTGACTTTGACTAAATCTTCTTTGACCCCTTGAGAAACGCTGACAATCCCATCAGCCAAAGGGTACAGAAGTCTTGCTGCTAGGGGTGTTAAACGTACTGAAAGCTGTGGAATCCGTTTTGCTTCTAAAGAAAGATGGTTGTGTTCGGATACTACTATTTTGGTTGATACTCTCGCAATACGTTTTGCTAACAGAGCTATTTCACAAGGATAATGTAGAGCTGCGAGCATACTGCTAGGGTTTTCTGCTCGTAAATATTCAACTAGTCTGGGTAGGATAGCAATTTTTGATTCTGCTTTTAAGTCTATTAGTCTAATTTCTGGTGGTAATTGTTTTAATAAAGAACCACTCGAAGCAGCAAGTACCATATCAACTTTTAGACCTTGTTGTACGAAACCCCGAGCTAAGTTGAGTAATACTCGTTCTGCACCACCACTGTAAAGACAGCGGAGAAATATGGAAATATCGGGAGAATAATCAGACATGGTGTAAATTCTTGACCCTATATGATGCAGAAGGTTTCTGGGATATACTTTTCATCAGCTTCAGAACCGCAGCATAATTACGTCGAGCATCCAAACGCTTTTCTGCTATCTGACGACTATGAGCAGCCATACTCGCTATTTTCAGCGGATTATTCTTCAGAGTTCGGAGTGCAATTATTAAAGCTGTAGCATCAGATGGTGGGATGATTAAACCATTAACTCCATGTTCTACTTGCTCCGATAAGCCACCAATATCAGTAGTAATAACTGGTAAACCTGCAGCCATTGCTTCTGAAACAGCTATACCAAAGCAATCAGCTTCAGTCGGAAAAACGAAGATATCAGCTTGAGCATAAAGTTGTTTTAAACGAGGATTATTAGGAGTTAAATCGCAATATATATTTAGATTTTTGATTCCGGTCAATTCGCGTTTTAAATTAGTATCTTTAGTAACTATATCTAATATAAAATCCTGCTCTAAACCGTTAAGAAAAGCTTCAAGGAGAGTATAACCTCCTTTACGAGCGAAATCTGCTCCAACAAACAGTAACCGTAAAGGATTATCTGGTGATTTTACATTTTTATTGCGCTGAAAATGCCATTTTTCTAAATCTACACCCGGTGGAATGATCATAACATTTTCATCGGGTATACCGTAATCGTGAATCAATGAATCCTTTGACCATTTGCACCAAGTTACAATTGCAGCAGCAGCATTATAAGTACTCTTATTCCATTGATATTTAATACGTTCAGCTAAACAATTAGTTCCGACCTGATGATTGTATCCAGCAGCAATACTATCAAAATTAAGAGGGGTAGCGTCGGTAGAAATTATAGTTGGTATGCGATGCATCAAAGGAATAGCAAACAGACCTAATGTCTGAGTATGTAAAAATAATCCATCTAGAGTTTGCAGTTTTATCGCTGACTTTATCGCATCATGAGTACGCAAACTAACTTTTAGAGACCAATTATTACGAATTAGTGGCAATTTTTCCCAAATATCATTCGTATTTTCTCCCACAGGCATCCAATACGGTTTGATATTAACATCTTTATCTACCCAATACCTTAAATTCTGGTAGTGAGTCACATGTCCTAAAGCTTGTTCTACAATAAAACCAAAATTAAACATTAACTAAAATCCTTATTAACGGACAGTTAACAGTTAACAGTTAACTGTTAACCTTTGACCTCTAACCTTTAACCTTTATTACTCATATTGAATTATAGAAATTTGATTGTTTCTTGCATTCACTAATTCCCGCTTCTGACTCATATTTGACATCATTATTTTAATTTTAGTTTTCAAGTATCTATACTGTTTGGGAGGTAAAAGAATGACCAATGTAACTTTTAAAAATACTTCAAAAATTTTCTTCCAGTCTATAATTACAGATAAATCATGCCAAATTACATTCTTAAAAAATTTCATTGCAATCAAAGCGCTTTTCTGACCCGAAGGAGATTCTAAACACTTAAAAGTTAGATAATGATAAAGGTTGGTCAAAGACTTTGTTTTTAAATATTGCAGCGATTTTGGAGCGCTATTAAAAGATTTTTCAATAAATTTTAAACAAGCTTTTTCCATTTCTACAACATTTGTAGATACCGAAGAAAAAGACATCCGGTACAACACATCAGCATCGGGTACGGTAACGAAATCATATTGAGATGCTAAACGTAACCACATATCCCAATCTTCAGCAAATTTTAGCGACGGGTCGAAGTTACCTACATTAATCAATGCTTGTCTGCGAATTAAGGGATTAGAACCATTCTCCAGAATATTATGGATTAACATTTTTTCGTAAGCATTTCCATTCATAGTTATATGATTGCCATAACGAAAAAAATCACCGTTTTCATCAATATAGTCTACCCAACTATAAGCAACTGATGCTTGAGGATTGGCTTGTAAAGCTTTTAATTGTTTCTCAAGTTTTTCCGGAGTCCAAATATCATCAGCATCTAAAAAAGAAATAAACTGACCGGAAGCTCTTTCGATTCCACGATTCCTGCTAATGCTAACACCGGATTTTTCATAAGAGAAAACTTTTAGACGAGAATCTTTGATACTATAAACTATATTCAAAGTTAAATCTAAAGAACCATCATTAATTACTATTAGCTCTAGATTTTTATAGGTTTGATTCAATACCGAAAATATTGTTTCCCGAATAGTTTTTTCCCCATTGTACACAGGAATTATTACAGATATAAGTGATGTATTGTTAGTCATCTTTAGTTTTATTTGCAATGTTGACAGAGTAATATAGCATGCATTAATAGCGAAACGCAGCATCATCAAAAAAAGGTTTTAATGATTAGCGATTAAAATAAAGCTTCCCGAAGCGTCTAATTAACTGATTAAGTTTTTTATGATATTGAAAAAAGATATTCGGTTGGAAGATACGTATACCTATTCCATAAATTGAAGCAAATGCGAATGGTCGAATAAATAAAGGTAGGTTAACTGAAATTATTAGACCTGGAATTAC
>CAKZYM010000418.1 GCA_937884685.1 uncultured Calothrix sp. | reverse complement strand
CTGATAGCTGCTGCGATTTTTCGTAAAGTTCTCCCAAGTAACCCAAAGCATAAGACTCAGCCCTTGAATCTTTTATTGTTTGAGCTTCTCTAACAGCTAAGCCAAGCAGCTTTGCACTGTAATCATATTCCCAACTTTTATCTTGTTTATTATCTCTAATTCTTGCCAAACTTTGAACAAAATTTACTTTTGTATATATAGCTGTACGACTAATAGGTAAACTTTGGATTTGAGATTTTATTTGGGCTGCTAAATCTTCAGCTTCCGACCATTTTTCCATCTCAATAAACAAACGTAATTGATTCAGTTGTGACCGAACTTTATCAATCGGAGATGTTGCCGAGATAATTGCTCGTTGATAATATTTAAATGCTTCTTCTGGTAATTCTCTATCGCGAGCATTGTTTCCTAAGCTAAGCGATGCTGAAGCAATATCATTTTGAGAATCTAATTTTTCTGCGATAGCTAAACTTTCTAATAAAACTTTATGGGATGTTTGCAAATCTCCCATTAACCGCAGAGTATCGCCAAAATTCAATAAACTAGCAGCTTTAAGTAAAGATGGTGGTTCATCAAGCAAACTTTTATTTACCTGTTCCAAAGAAGACTTAGCACGGGGATAAAGTCCCATCGCTCTCAAAGCTTGAGATTTATTGAGCAAACTACGGATATAACCGGCATTATTATTTACCTTTTGATAAATTTTTTCAGCCTCAGTCCAAGAACTTAGAGCTTGCTGAGTCTTTCCTTGAGAGATTAAAATACTACCTTGAATATTAAAAGCCTCAGCACGTAAAGACTTTACTTGAGAAGCAGACAGATTATTTAATAATTTAAGACTATTTTCTATTGATGAATTAGCTTCAGACCAGTTTCCCAACTGTTGATAAGCAAGAGCTAAATTGCTCAGCACAGCACTTTGATTGAGAACATCATCCTTAGAGCGAAAAACTCCTTCAGCTTCCCTCCATTTTTCTATAGCTTTTGTAAACTCTCCTGCTTGGTAATATTGCTTTCCCTGCTCCACCAAAGCTTTGAAAGATATTTGTTTCGCTTCAACTGCTGTAGCTGAGGATATCCGCACCCCTAACGACAAATCGAAATGGCTTACCATCACGGTCGATAAAATAAAAATTAGTCCTAAACTAAAGCGTCTAAAGAACTTATTCCTTCTCCTCAGAGAAGTAGCGTAGTTTGTAATAAATCTATGTAATAACCGCATAATTTTCAAAGACTAGTCAACTTTTTTACAGAAACTTTAATTATGTTATAGCCTTGAAAAAAGCGATTTGGGAGGATGTAGAGACCTAGCAGTGCTAAGTCTCCCCACGTGTGATAGAAAACAAGTCACTCAAAACTACTTCCTAAACCAGATTTTCCAATTTTGCAGCAAATGTATCAGCATGTCTCCACCATTGGGAACCACCCATCCAGATACGTGTAGGTAAATGTCCGACCGGTGCTTTCAAGCTGTAATAATAATCAGAATTAGCTGAATCTAAAGAATTATAGGTTGGCCAACCAATAGCCGCACAAAATTTAAAATAATCGGCTTCAACTCTGTCATATATTCTTTTTTGGATGCTAAAACCAAAGCGACCTTTGCTATATGTCATCCATAATTTATCAATGATTTTTAAAGTATTGTTTGGTAAATTTTCAATATCACTTTTAAATAAATAAGTACCTATTGGCTTTGATAGAGATATACACATAATTTTCCAGCTTTCTATATCAGCCTGTTGCCATTTACGCTTTTTGAGTAAATCTTTTAAATGGGTATAATCTATTTCATTTTTACTTATATCTTCTGAATTACTAAGGCTTCCAGTGTCAATTACGGCTAAATCAACGTTTTTTCCTCGTGATTCCTGCTGAATCGATAGTGCCGATAAAATTTCATTTGCTTGTTTAAAACGTTGAGGAACTGAATTTTTGAGCATTTTATCCAAGATTTTACCCAAACCAGCACTTACTTTATTTTCTGGTAATAAATAATCTCTCCATACCCAAGCATCTTGAGAAACATCGAATAAATCAAAAGGAGAAATACCTGTTAATAAATAAATGCATGTCACTCCTAAACTATAAATATCGCTGGCTGGGAATGCTTTACCTCGCAATTGTTCGGGAGCCATATATTCTGGAGTTCCTATTTTTGTTCCAGTCTGTTGAAATTGCGCGTTACTAATATGTTTTGCAATTCCGAAATCAATTAAAAACAGTTTTGAATTTTGTTTTTTATTATTTGGGTTACCATTTGCACTATATGCAAGAGATTCCCGCATAATATTTGCTGGTTTTATATCTCTATGAATGATGTTTCGAGAATGAATGAATTGCAGTACTGGTAATAATTCCTGTAGTATTTCCCTTATTTGATATTCATTTAAAATACCTTTATCATCTATTTCTTGCATCAAAGAATTACCAGCAATCCATTCTTGCACCAAGTAGAATTCTTCCTCTTGCTGAAAATGTGCCAAAAGTTTCGGAATTTGTGGATGCAGTCCCAACTCATCCAAACGAATCGCTTCTTGACGAAATAAATCAATTAATTTCTCATTATTTGTTTTTGGTTCTGTCTGAGGAAAGCAAAGTTGTTTAATAACGCATTTAGGTTTGGAAGGAATATATTCATCCGTACATAAAAAAGTTCTCCCAAAACCACCATGTCCGATTAAACGAAGCGGACGATAACGCTCTTTAAGTAAAAGTTGCTTACCACAACTCATACAAAAAATTGCTCCGTCGTAATTTTGCGGAGACAAGCAATTAATATTTGTACAGTAACTCATTCTTATATCAGCGCTTTAAAAAGGGAATGCTTATATCCAAGTATTCCCAGTTTTAGTTACCGTATTGCAATCAAGAGAGGGAGGGAGAGAAATTAATAATTCTTAACTCCTAACTCCTAACTCCTAACTCCTACTTGCTACTTGCTACTTGCTACTTTCTACTTGTTACTTTCTACTTGCTACTTGCTAATTGCTAATTGCTATTCCTTTTGCGCTTTATAGATAAAGAAGTTATCTAATGCTCCTACAGTCTCGAATTGATAGGCCGGTAATAAAGAATTTATTTCTAAAGTCGTGCGATAAACACTGAACAACACATAATCATGCTTTTGAGTAGATGCCTTAATTATCTGCTTAATTTGGGGACTAGCTGAATCTATCGCTTTTGCACAGTTGAATTTGATGATATTATCCAAAAAACTTGGAGTCTTGCTACATCCCTGTTCCTTTAGATACTCGCTCAATCTGGCCGTCGCGTATTCCTCATACTCGGCTCGTGATGGATTAGTACCAGTCATTGCAACCCCTAAAGCAACTAATGCGGCTACTCCAGCATATGCAGCAATACTTACAAATTTCATTATCTTGAAATATAAAAATTAACTATTTTACTACTAGACTCTAGATTATATGACTCCGTTCCAAAAAAATGCTTGATAAAATCATTTATAAGCTGCTATACTAACTAATAACGAAAAATATGGCGGTTGTAGCCAAGTGGTTAAGGCAGAGGTTTGTGGTATCTCCATTCGTGGGTTCGAATCCCATCAGCCGCCCTCTTTGAAAACAAGTATCTAGCGCGGAGCAAGAAATTTAACTTGCTCCTTTTGTGTTTTACTTATTCCCAGTATCCACCTAAAAGCATTTGCCAGTAAGCAATTCGGTTTAGATACAACGGTTTATTTCAACATATTTATTAGCTTTCATAATTACTAAATGCCATTCCTGAGAG
>CAKZYM010000417.1 GCA_937884685.1 uncultured Calothrix sp. | reverse complement strand
AACTAGCAGGAATACAAGCATTAATTCAAATGGCTGGAGTTCAAGCTTTAGGAAGTCAAGGAGCAGGAAAAGCGGAAGAAGCTACTACTAAAGAGCTAGTTAATACATCAATAGCCAAAAATCCAAAATCCACACTCCAAAATCCAAAATCCCTTAAGCCTGACGATATTGGTTTTCGCTTGGGACCGCGAATTAATGCGATTGGTAGAATTGGCGACCCGCAAATTATTATAGAATTATTGACGACTGATGATGTAGGAATAGCACTCGAACGAGCAATGCAGTGCGAAGCTACCAACGCACGTCGTCGAGAGATGTGTGAAGAAATTGAAAAAAAAGCTATTGAAGTTGTAGAAACTGAGTATATTGCTTCTTTAAAAGATGACCGAGTATTAGTTGTAGTTCAACCAGATTGGCATCATGGAGTAATTGGTATTGTAGCTTCTCGTTTGGTTGAGCGTTACGGTGTTCCGGTGTTTATCGGTACCTATGAAGATGATAATCATGTTCGGGGTTCTGCTAGAGGTATTCCCGAATTTAATATTTTCGATGCTTTACAATATTGCGACGATTTACTGGGTAAATATGGGGGACATAAAGCAGCAGGGGGATTTTCCTTACCAGCGGAAAATCTGGAACTAGTTCGTCAGCGTTTGAGTGAATTTGCAAATCAATGTCTCGAACTTCAACACCTCAAACCTCTACTCAAAATTGATGCTTTAGCTAATCTCAATCAAGTCAATCGAGAACTTTATCAACAAATAAATGCTTTAGAACCTTGTGGAATAGAAAACCCAAATCCCGTTTTTTGGACACCCAACGTTCAAGTAGTCGAACAGCAAATCGTGGGAAAAGGTCATATCAAATTAACAGTTGCTCAAATGATTAACGGGCAACAGTATAAAATTAGAGGCATAGCTTGGCGATGGCGAGATTATTTTCCCTTACCAAAATCACCACGAAAATTAGATATTGCTTACAAACTTAAAGAAAACAACTTTAACGGCAATACTTCTATTGAGTTAGAAGTATTAGGAGTAAGACTTCCAGGTAATTCTGGCTTTTTCTTTACTTATGATAAAGACAAACCAGCCAAAGCCACATTTGAATACAATAATCATCAGTATATCTGCGGCATTTATCAAAGCGGTTCTTCAGCAGAATTAAGAATTAAAAGCCCTGAAGACAAAATTTTAGCAGTTCAACCAGCAAGCAATATCGGCTTACTAGGGATTAATCGCGAACAAGCCCAGAAAATTGATATATATCAACCTACTTATTACGATATTATTCAAGCTGCTCTCAAAGCTTTAAACAGTTAGGAGTTAGGAGTTAGGAGTTAGGAGTTAGGAGTTAGGAGTTAGGAGTTAGGAGTTAAGAGTTAAGAATAATGAGTTATGAGTTAAGCATTTTGGATTTTACCCAACAGGATTTTAATCTAAAATCCTTATATATATTAATCTTGAATTTTTGAACTTTGAAGCTTATTTCCGCAGTCATTTTGAAAGAAAACAGCAATCCAAAATCCAAATATGTCCTATCGGACACGCTGAGAAGACCGCAAATCTAAAATCGAATGACCTTTGACCTTTAACCTTATTAAAGGAGTTAGGAGTTTAACCCATAACTCCCATCTAAAAGCGTTACATATCGCCACCGCGAAACGCTAATACGAAAATAACCGCAGGTCCAGCTAAAACGATTAGCCCTACAGACCCTAGCTGCAAAATAACTTCCCAATTTACATTGGCTAAAGCTTCCATCTTGTCCTCCCAATTGCCTTAAAAAAATGAATAAAAGAAAATTCTTTCCTGGATATAGATCATATCCGGCAATTACCACCTAATTTTAATTTACTTAACAAAATTATAGAAAAAGATATAAAAAACGGAAAAAAGACAATCGATTTTAAGATAAAGAGTAATCAGCAATCAGCTTTCGACCCGTATAGTTAAGTGAGGTGAAGATAATTCATAATTATTCTCCGACTCTCTCATAGTCGATAAAATACTGGTGATTTATAATACTTCAAAAATGAATTAAAAAATGGCAACTTGGCAATGTGTAAAACGATGTGGAGCCTGCTGTTATCTTGACCCAGCAGAGCGTCCGGAGATAGAAGACTACTTAACCCCAGAAGAACTAGATAAATATCTGAGTATGGTTGGGGCAGATGGTTGGTGCATAAATTACGACCATGAGAAAAGAGAATGCAGCATTTACGCCGACCGTCCGCGCTTTTGTCGTGTAGAGCCAGAAGTATTTAAAGACCTATTTGACATTGAACCCGAAGAATTAAACGACTTTGCCATTGAATGCTGTCACCAGCAAATAGAATCTTTATATGGCGATCGCAGTTTTGAAATGATGCGATTTAACAAAGCGATTGGAATATGAATTGAGATTGGTAATGGGTAATAGGGTTTTGACAATATTGATGACTGAATAAACATTTCAATATTTTTAGCTTCTAACTCATAACTCCTAACTTCTCCCCCTTTCCCAATCCCCACTTACGGAAACGGACGGCTACTACACCCAATACCTTACGGCTCTCCCTACTGCCGATGCATTAGAAATAAAGATACATTATCCTTAAGAAAAGTAGACAAATGTTCAGAAAAAGGTGAATTTGATTTCACTGCTAACCGTGAGCGCGAGGGAGCAAGAACCCATTATGTTTGAGCACTTTACTTCCGAAGCAATTAAAGTAGTTATGCTCGCCCAGGAGGAGGCACGTCGCCTGGGACACAATTTTGTAGGGACGGAACAAATTCTCTTGGGATTGCTGGGAGAAGACACGGGTGTCGCTGCTAAGGTGCTGACGGATATGGGTGTAACTCTTAGAGATGCACGCCGCGAAGTCGAAAAAATTATTGGTAGAGGTTCTGGTTTCGTTCCACCAGAGATTCCTTTTACTCCTAAAGTTAAAACTCTATTTGAGCAGTCTTTTAAGGAAGCTCGCTCTCTTGGACACAATTATATTGGTACAGAGCATTTGCTTCTCGGTTTGACAGAAGCTGGTGAAGGTGTTGCTGCTAAAGTACTGCAAAATCTAGATGTTGATTTAAAGCAGCTTCGTACTGCTGTTATCCGCCGTTTGGGTGAAGTCGCATCTGTTGGCGCTGGTGTTGGCGGTGGTAGCACCCGACGTAACCAAATGGCAACTTTAGAAGAATTTGGTAGAAATCTTACTAAGTTAGCGGCTGAGGGCAAGTTAGACCCTGTTGTTGGTCGCGAAAAGGAAATTGAGCGTACAGTTCAAGTCCTCGGAAGACGCACCAAAAACAACCCCGTTTTAATTGGCGAACCTGGTGTTGGTAAAACCGCCATCGGTGAGGGTTTTGCTCATAGATTTTTTAATATTGATGTACCCGATGTCTTGCAGGACAAGCAGGTTTTCAGCCTTGAT